>JBIKWR010000059.1:0-15048 GCA_044356225.1 Bacteriovoracaceae bacterium
AAATTTGTTTAAAAAGGTTGTTTTAGCGAGTCGATTGATTATTTCTTAGCATGAGACCAGGAGAGTTTTTGAGGAATTCGTAGTCAATCATCAATATTTCTACTTAACCCTTTGATATTAAAGCGACTTAATGGCTAAACATCCTTGGCCAAGACGTGGCAAGTCATGTTAGCTTCTGACAAATTATTATCTCGCTACTCCATACTAACTTGGGGTGGCCAATTGTGATCAATTGTCCGGGAGGTTGGAATGATCTATGAGACTTGCGCTCTCTTGCGCGCTGAAACTTCTGAAGCCGCTATTAAAAACTTTATTGCCGTAGTGGAAGAAACGATTACGACCCGTGGTGGTAGCGTTTTGATTAAAGAAGATTGGGGGCAAAGAAAACTCGCCCAACCAACTTCGAGAGGTGTCGACCGCGGCCACTTTATATTTTTTATGTATAAAGGCCCAGTAGACATCAATGCCGAGTTATCTCGTCGTTATGGAATTAATGAAGACATGATTAAATTTCTCATCGTCAAATTAGGTGAAGAGCATAAAGAAAAATCTTTTCTCAATGCCCATGTCAATCCTTTTAATGAAGGCGATCCCGATCAGAATCCAAGAGATTTAGACAAAGAAAAAAGAATGTTTGCCAAAAGACAGTCTTGTTGGTTCACCGCCAATAAAACGCAAGCTTCTTGGAAAAATCCTTCTACTTATTGCTGGATTGTCAGTGATTTTGGAAAAATTGCTCCGGGAAGAGTTAACGGTATTACTCGCAAACATCAGACATTGGCCACAGCAGCGATAAAACAAGCACGGATTATCGGACTATTGGCCCATCACTCTGATCGTATTGCCCATTAATCAACTGAGAAAAGGATAAAACAAAACTGAAACATGAGATCGGCAATGACTTTAGAATTTGACAAAAAAATTATTGAGGCAGAGCTCACTACCAAAAGATTAGTTTGGTTGGGATTAATTTCAGTGCTTTTGACCTTTAGTATTTTAATGTCATTTTTAGCGCCTTATCCATTGGCGATGGCGATGATTCTTTATGGTCGAAAAAAAGGAATGGTGACTTATGTCGCCGGTTTACTGGGACTCATGTTGTTAGGATACAGTTTCGGGCAACAGTATTTACCCGTTCTTTTACCGTTTCTCGTGGTTAGTTACCTTTTTAGTTGTTTGATTGCCGCTGCCATTTCAGAAATTATTTTGCGTAAAATGAATCCTGCCCGAGGTGTGATGTCGGCAGGTCTTAGTGTTATTTTTCTGATCGGTAGTTTTATAGGTTCATTGGTCCTGACGATCGATGGTGGCATTAAAAATCATATTGTGAACTTTGTTAAAACTGAAGCACCTAAGATCAAAGAGCAAATTATGGCCTCGATGCAAGGTGGAGGTATTAATTCGGAGGAAGCGATTGAATGGATAAATCGTTTTTCTCACCCTGAAGTTTTGGCCACTGAATACATGCATGATTTTTTACGTTTAATGCTGATGGCGCCATTTTTATGGGTTTGGGCAATTTTAGTTTTAGTGCTTGGCTCTCATCGTATTATTGCTGTTATTCGCGATTACCCTTTCAAACCACAAGATCTTTTTAATTTTAAAGTGGCAGACTGGGTGGTTTATCCATTGATAGTTAATTTGGCTTTTTTGTTATTGGCCAAAGATTATTTTGGTGAAACGGCATTTTTAATGGGAGTTAACGGACTTTATATTTTTGGTGTGTTTTATTTCTTCCAAGGTATGGGAGTGATTTTTGCCTTTTTAAATCACTTAGGAGTCTTTGGATTTTTTCGAACACTGATGGTGATACTGTTATTTTTTATGGCCAAAGAAATTATTCCACTAGTGGGACTTTTTGATGGTTGGTTTGATTTTAGAAAACGGATGAAAAAAAAAGATAATGAAGGAGAATCGTTATGAAAGTCATTTTAACAGAAAGAGTAAAGCATCTCGGCAATATTGGCGAGATCGTAAAAGTCAGTGATGGTCATGGTCGTAATTTTTTGATTCCTAATAAGTTGGCAGTGTTGGCAGACGACAATAGTAAACAATTTGTCGCCAACAAGAAAAAACAATTGGATAAAAAAATTGCTGAACATCGAGCAGGGGCCTTAGAGCTCAAAAGTAAAATTGATGGTTTGGTGATTGAAATGACCAAACGAATTGGTGGCAATGGAAAAATTTTCGGCAACGTTTCCGCTCTTGATTTATCGCGGGAATTAGGCAACCGAGGTTTAGATGTTGAAAAACGATGGATTGCTATTCCCAATCCCATTAAATCTCTTGGAACTTTTGAAGTGAAGGTTAACATGGTCAGCGATGTCCAAGCGGCTTTTGAAGTTAAAGTCACAATGGATGAAGCGCAAAAAGTAGAGATTAAAGAAAAACAAGAAACTGCTAAGAAAAACAAAAAAGCAGCACAAGAAGCGGCTGTTTTAGCGGCTGCGCAAGCGGCTGAAGCCGGTGCAGCTAACGCTGAGGGCGCAGAAGTTTCAACTGACAACGAGTAAGATCTTTTCATTAAGTTAGACGTGGGCAGGTTTAAAATTGCCCACGTCACTTTTTCAAATTTATCATTCTTTTTAATGGAGAAGACATGGCACCAGCAAAAGAGTTGCCTCATGATTATTTAGCCGAAAAATCATTGCTCAGCTGCTTGATGGTGGACTCATTGGCCTTTGATGAAATTTCAGATCTCTCCCTTCGGAAGGAAGATTTTTATCATCCTAAATACGGGATGGTTTATAATGCCATTTATGATTTAGCGCTTGAAAATCGCCCCATCGATTACGTCACCGTTTGTAATAAATTAAAAGACCAAGGCAAAATTGAACAAATTGGTGGATCGGAATTTGTGTTAGAAATTACCGAGGATCAAGCCTCCTCCGCCAATGTTTATCATTATGGTGTCAATGTTAAAGAAAAATCAGTCATTCGTAATGTTTTACGAGAGGCGATGCGAGTCGTTGATGGAGGAATGAGTTATGTAGGGTCGGCCCAAGATTTTATTCAAGAAGTAGAGTCGCGATTTTTTAAGTTAACTTTAGAAGCCAAAAAAGGGGGCATGCAAAAGTTAAGTTCATGCCTCAAAGAAAATCTTAAATTTTTGGAAGATGATTCGCGCAAAGAAGGGGAGATTTCAGGAATTCCCACGGGCTTTAAAAAACTAGACGAGAAATTTCTTGGCATGCAACCTGGTCAATTAATCATTATCGCCGCCAGACCGGCGATGGGAAAAACCTCTTTGGCACTCAATATTGCCGTCAATGCTTGCAAGGCGACAGGATTGCCATCGGCGATTTTTAGTTTAGAGATGTTATCCAATGAATTGAGTTTAAGAGTTTTATCAAGCGAGGCGAAAGTTTCTACCACACGGATGAGAACAAAAAATTTTTTAGACACTGATCTTCGCAATATTGCCACCGCCGTCAATACACTTTCGAAATTACCACTTTTTATCAACGATGCCGGTAATACCACCTTAATGGACATCACCAGCCAGTGCCGAAAAATAAAAGTGGAGCAGGGGTTAGCACTGATCGTGATCGACTATATTCAGCTGATGAAGCCCATCGACTCGCGAGTTCCAAGAGAACAACAAATTTCAGAAATCTCTCGTGGTCTTAAAAATTTGGCCAAAGAATTAGAGTGCCCCATTATTGCACTCTCTCAGCTTAATCGTGGAGTCGAAACGCGAACCGATAAAAAACCAGTGGTTTCTGATTTACGTGAGTCTGGTTCGATTGAGCAGGATGCTGATATTGTCATGATGATTTATCGCGATGATTTTTATAATCCTGATACGAAATACAAAGGGATTGCCGAAGTGATTATCGGAAAAAATCGTAGTGGAGAAGCAGGTGTGGCCCATTTAAGTTGGGTGGGCTCTTATACCGCCTTTGGAAACTTGGCGAATTTTGAAGAGAATGAACCTCATCCCAGTTCCGTGGAATCCTACCGTTAATTTTTATGGAGCAAACGAAAACGTTAGCTTTTTTATCCGGACATTACGCTGGATGGTTTGAGTTTTCAGATTTGCATTCGGGTTATATCTATTACCTGCATCAGCGCTTTAATATTAAAAAACAAGAATTTGAAAAAATTGGCATCGAAGAATTGGCCTCAAAATTAAAATCCATCAAAGTAAATCAAGATCAAAAAACATTTTTAATGTGCCACTTTTTTTATGAATGGGGATTTTCCTTTAATCATCTTTCAAGTTTGATAGCAGCGGAAACTCCATTGGCCATCTATTGCCAATACCGAAAGGTTGAAAAAAAATCTTTTAAGATAAAAACTCATTTTAAGCTGGAACCCATAAAAGTTCCTCAATTTTCGGAGTATCAAAAGACCTTTAGAAAAATTCAAAATGAGTTACATTTAGGAAATTGTTATCAGGTGAATTTAACTTTTCCTTTTGTTTATCATTCAAAAGACCAGTTAACATTTGAAGGCGTGACCAGCGCACTGTCGCGGTGGCCCAAAAAAACGGGAGCTTTTGCACACGCCACCTCGATTGAAGGTTGGCGCTATTTTTATGTCAGCAATTCACCAGAGTGTTTGTTTAAAATTGATCGACAAAATAGCATCCATAGCTTTCCCATCAAAGGAACCATTGCCATGCCGGAAGAGAAAAACTTTTCTTCGCGGTGGAATAGACTCATCAAAAGTGAAAAAAATCGTGCTGAACTTTTTATGATTATTGATCTGATGAGAAATGATTTGGCGAAAATTGATGGGCCAAAGGTTCAAGTACTGGCCAAGCAAAAACCCCTAAGCGTTTCAGGTTTGTTGCATACCTATGCCCACCTCCAAACCCAATTAAGTGATCAGAATGATCTTTTGCAGATCATCGCTGCCCTTTTTCCCGGAGGCAGTATCACTGGGGCACCTAAAAAAAGTGTGATGAAAATTATTTATGATTTAGAAAAACGAAATCGCGGATTTTATTGCGGATCAACTCTGTTGTGGCATAAATCCCTCAAGGCCGCCTCCATTAATATTCGCAGTGCAACCGTAGACCAAGAAACAAGCCAGTTAACCTACGGGGCCGGAGGAGGTATTACACTCTTAAGCGATGCCCATGAAGAATTTCATGAAATGCTGGCCAAAGTGAATTCTTTCTTGGATTTAGTGAATAAACCCCCGGTCAATTGTTGATAAGTTTAATCTAAAAATTTCTTACAAGTGAATAACTCCTTTGACACATATGGATATCTGTCGATATGATTTTCCTGCAACGTGCTGGGCCAAAAAATTGGAAGTTTTGGACGGCCAACTATGAAGCGTCACTTATTTTGTGAGCGACGATTTTTAGTAAAATTAGGCCCTCAAGGAGGATTTCATGATGTCTAATTTATCTGGTTTTTCGGGTCCATCTACAGAGTCGGTTTCAGATGAAAATCAATCTCAATGTAATGACGAAACCGCTCTTTTCACTCTCAATACACTAGCTGAAATGACGGGCTTTCCCATCCACCTCATCAAAAAGGAATTATTGTTGTCAGATGATATGGGCGACAACGAGCCTTTGCCTTTAGAGCTTTTACGACAGGCGATGCTTAAGTATTTAGATTCTTCAATTTAGTCTGGGTTTTGTTGGGTTTTTTTTAAGAATGGAAATTTTTTCCCATTAAACAGGATTGTCTAAACTCTTCTAAATTTCACAGTTTTTCATCCGAACACCTGCTGTTCAAGCTTTAAACAGAGGTCGTTTATGGATTTTACCACCATTATTGGGCTGACAATTTGTATTGTGGCCATTATCGGTTCCATCATTATCGGGGCACCACTTTCAATTTTTTGGGATCTTCCATCCGTCTTGATTGTTGGTATGGGAGTCATAGGAACGACGATGATGAAATTTCCCATGGATGCATTGGGGAGAGTTATAAAAGTCACTTTGAAAGCCTTCTTCTTCTCGCCCACTGATCCGAAGCCATTAATCGACGAAATTTTTACCTTAGCCGAAACGGCAAGAAGGGAATCTGTTTTTGCCTTAGAAAAAGTCCAAATTGCAGATACGTTTTTGGCGAAAGCGATGAAACTTGCCGCCGATAATCGTCCTCCTGAAGTGATTCAATCTATTTTACAAATGGAAATTTCCGCTATGGAAACCAGACATAAAATTGGAATTACCATGTTTGAAGAGATGGCCGCCGATGGCCCGGCGATGGGAATGTTAGGAACACTCATTGGTCTGGTTATGATGTTGCAAAACCTTTCAGATCCTTCAGCGATTGGTCCCTCGATGGCAGTTGCTCTTTTGACGACACTTTATGGTGCAGTCATCGCTAACGTCTTTTGTCTTCCTTTTAAAACAAAACTCAATATGCGTTCAGGCTTGGAAATTAATAAGATGAATATCATTATCGCTGGTACTTTAGGTATTGTCGCTGGGGAGAACCCGAGATTGATTAAAGAAAAGTTAGAGTCTTTTTTGCCTCCATCACAGCGAAGCAAAACAGACGAAAAAGCAGAGTAAGGTAAGGAGTCAATCGTGGCAGATGAGGCAGCAGCCGAAGCAGAAGCCGAAGGCGGGTCCGATGATGGTGGCGGTGGGGGAGGATCAGATTGTCCCAAATGTCCACCCTGTAAAGCGGGCCTTCCTGGATGGTTGGCGACATTCGCCGATCTTTGTACGCTGTTGTTAACATTCTTCGTGCTTTTATTGTCTTTTGCTAAAACAGAAACAGCTAAATATGAGTCCGCGTTAGGTTCAGTCAATGATGCTTTTGGCGGAAACGTGCTTAATCCTGGAGAAGTTTTACAACCAGGAAAATCTCCTGATGACTCTCCCGCCATGATTGATTCTCAGCAACCAATTAAACCATTTCCCATCGATTTTTTAGGTGCTGAAGGTTTGTTAGACAAGCTAGAGATTAATCGTGAGTCTACCGAATCGTTAAAATCTATGAAGTCCGATTTACAAGATGAACAGTTGATGGATAATGTTGATATTCAAGAAATTCCTGAAGGCGTTAAAGTTAATGTTAAAGATAAAATTTACTTTCAACAAGGATCGGTCAAAGTAGAAAAATTGGATCGCGAAGTGCTAGACCGAATTTTAAAACTGTTAAAAGAAAATCAATGGACACTTTTTATCGAAGGTCATGCACAAAAAGGTGAAACTTCGCCTGATGGAATGGATGCTTACGCTTTAGCTGCTAAACGCGCCGAAGCCGTGACCAAAAACTTTATTCGCAACGGTGTCCAACCTCACAAAATTACCACTGTATTTTATGGTGATTCGAGACCAAATCTACCTTTGGAAAATGTCAAAGATTATAAACAACATAATGCTCAGGATGATCGACGAGTAGAATTTATCCTCCGTAAAACAGATTTAAGATCCTCTGGTCATAGTGTGCGGTAAATGGTTGAAAAAGACGATAATGTTAAGGAAATAAGTTTCTGCGCCTTAATTGAAGCGGATTCATTAAAACTTTTTTTAAAGAGTCTTTCCAAACGTTATTCAACAAATCTGATCAAATCATACTTGAATGCCAAACAACGCCAAAAAAAAGTGAACAAAGGTGAGCAGCTTTGGCTGCCGCTTAATCTGATTAATCATTTGGAAATTAATCCAGAGTATAGCGGCGCCGTTATTCATATTATTTATGAAGATCAAAATCTGATTGTTTTAGATAAACCCCCTGGTGTGCATTGCCATCCTTTGACCTACACTGATCAAAACAATTGTTTGTCGTGGCTACGTCAGCATGGCCATAATTTGACGACAAATGAAGATCATTATGATCGAGGACTACTCAATCGTTTAGATAGTGAAACCTCTGGTGTGCTGATTTATTTTAAAAATAGTCACTATCATCAACAAGCCAGGGATAACTTCCAGACGATGGTAATAAAAAAAATCTATCTTGCAAAAGTTTTTGGAGCATGTCCATTATTGGGAAGACTGCAGGACCATCTGATTATTTCTGATCAAAAGGTTAGCGTTGATACAGATGGTGAAGCTCACTCAGTTTTGGCCCAGCTGGAAATCCTAAGTTCTAACTATGATGCAAAAACAAATACGAGCGAATTGAAAATTGGTTTAATGACGGGAGTTAGGCATCAGATAAGAGTGCAGCTAGGCTCGCGAGGTTTTCCCATAATAGGAGACCAACTTTACGGTGGTCATTCTGCCGATCGACTTTATTTGCATGCGCTTTTATATCATCTTAAGTTAGCAGAAAAAATTTTAGAGTTTCATTCACCTGTGGGCACTTCTTGGACTCGAACTGTCTTAGCAATATGATCGGCAATAAATTTGGTATCTTCCATCAGGCAGAGTTTAGAGATGTTGGCGCCACTGGCTATGGCATTGATCACTAACTTTGAGTGAATGAGTTTGATTCGTACCACCCCGGTACGTATTAAACTTTCATTTTCGGCAATCTCTTGTACGCCGTTTCGACTGCTTTTTATGCCCATCAGTGCCCGGTCTCCTGCCTTAATTTTTTCCTTCAGTGGATCGTCTTTATCGAGGCCCACGTGAGAGGAGAGTTTGGCAATATCAATCATGATATTGGCCAACTCCCGGTATAGAGCTTTTTTTAAATTTTCACCTTCAAGGGCCTTGGGAATTGTTTTACTATCTGCAGTTGAGGGAGGTGAAGCTGGGATTTGATCTACTTCGGAATTAACTTCCACCGCCAAAGTTAAACTTTTCTGTTCGCAAAAAACTTGCCAGTTTTTGGGCGCATTTTTTTTCAGTTTTACTAAAACGGATTTACAAGAGGTGGCATTGAGTGAATCTCTATGCTGATCCCAAATCCCATTTCTTACCATATATGAATAAAGCAAATAACAAAGGATTAATCCAATAATAATAAGGGGATTTTTCATGATTCTAACAATCAACCGTTCGTTGCCCATAGTTTAAATTATTTCATGAGCATGCCTTAAAAGTAAACCGAACTAGAATAAGGCGAAAGTATCATTTTTTAGGCCGAGTTTTATTAATGATTAAAGTCCTCGCGAGTCTTAGCCGACAAGTATAATCAAGTACTAGTACTGGAGAATGAGACAGATAATGGCAAAAGATAAATCGAGTTTTTCAGCAAACAAGCAGTGGATCAATAGCGAAAGCTTTTGGAATCTATTTTGCTTTTTTGAAAGGCTAAATACCAAAACTGATATCGCCAATCTCTATCTCGATTTGGAAGTAGATGAGTCCATGATTCATCAGATACTTTATTTTTATCAAAACCTCGGTGTGCATTTTCAATTTGAGTATGAAAAAGATCATCGTGGCAATATTTTAAAACGTTTTATCCTCCCCCCGAAGGAGCGACCAAAAAATGAAATGAAAATAGGCTTGTCAGAGTGGAAAGCTCTCCAGGCCCATTTTCCTTTTTTGGCAGGGCTTAGTCTGCCAGCGTTTCAGCAAACGTTGAGCAAAAAAATGGCGGAAGTGGATCACAACAATCCAAGATTTGATTTAGTTAAAACTGATTCGAATCACAAAGAAAACAATGGTAAAAAAAATGGTGAAAGAAAAGTTTTAGAAAAGATGTCGCTTTCGTTAGAAAAATTGGCCTTAGAAGATGACTTAAAACAAGCAGAGGATAAAAACATTATCGCTCGGATTGAAAAGTGTTTAGCAGAAAAAATGGTCATCGAGCTCGATACCGCAATTTTAGGGAGTAAAAAAGTTTATCCGTTGCGGATGGTTTATTTAGGTGAACAATTGTATTTGATTGCCGAAGATTTAAAAAATTTATCCTTCATCAATATACCTGTGAGTGAAATTTATTTTTTAAAAGAAAATTGGGAACATTTTCATGAGAGCCAACTAAGCTTAGTTGAAATGAATCAGTTTATTAATGGGATCCGAATGTTACAAGATCAACAAATGAGGTTGATCGTAAAATTCAAAGGCCAACAACGCATCGATCCTCCTGATCAGTATCACTTTTTCACTAATCCCTATATCGTGACCAATCATGAAGGGGATTTTATTTGGGCGGCAACGACCGAGATTAGTCAAAAAATTTACCAATGGTTGATGTCCTATGGTGATCATATTGAAATTCTTGGCCCTGTGGATTTTGCACAAAATTTTTCCGAATACTGCCAACGCCAAAAAAGAGTTTTAAAAAAGACTGGTTAAGTTTCATTTTAAAATCTAACATTAAATTCCATGACCGCCGAACCAAAGCCTCAAGGCCAAAACCATTTTTTTCTGATTAGTTTTTTACCGGCGATCGCCTATTGGTATTTAGAAGAAAAATACCCCTTAAGAGTGGCGATCGCCGGTGGACTTATTTTAGCAGTGATTGAAATTGCGCTCGAAAAAATCGTGACCAAACACGTGCATAAAATTTCGGTGTTTAATTTTTTTCTGATTCTCTTCTTAGGAGGACTTTCACTCTTAGGAGACGAAGGAATTTGGTTTAAGCTCCAGCCTTTTTTTACCGGCTGTTTTATGGGTGGCTACATCAGTTATAAAGCTTGGCGAGGACAGGGGATTTTGTATGAAATGATGACCATGATGCCCAAGCCGGCCTCGGCACAATCCTCAGGCACCATTCCCGAGTTTTTATGGGCCCCGCTAGAGCGACGTTTGGGATTTTTTATGATTATTTATGGTTTTTTTATGGGAACGCTAGCGATTTGGTTTTCCACTGATCTTTGGACTTTTTTTAAAACTATTGGTTTTTATTTAAGTTTTGGCCTGTACATGCTGGTGGAGATGTTTTTTTTACGCACTAAGCTCAAACAGCATATGATCTCAAGTGCCAAACGCCAGCGGTAATGATTGTCGATCTTTATTAAAATTGATATTCAAAGACCTTGTTAAATAATGAATTTAATTAGGATTTTTCATGGAAGTCACAACCCAGGCCAGCGCTGAAGCAAAGGTCATTAATACTCTCAAAAAAATTGGTGATGTAGAGTTTCCACCGCGCAAAGTTTGGTTAAAAACCTACGGCTGCCAAATGAATTATCACGACAGCGACCGCATTTTATCGCAATTATCTGAACTCAATTTCACGCCGACCGAAAACCAAGACGATGCCGATTTAATTTTGTTTAACACGTGTGCCATTCGCGATTTATCTAACCAAAAGTTTTATTCACAGCTGGGACATTCCAAACACCAAAAAGTGGATAGGCCAGTGAAGGTGGGCGTGTGTGGATGTATTGCTCAAACCGAAGGCAAACAACTGATAAAAAAATATCGCCATTTAGATTTTGCTTTTGGCACTGACGTGATCGATTCAGTGAATGACTTTGTCTACCGCACCTATGCTGGCGATGATCGTTTTTCCGTCAACACTTGGGATCGCACTTCGAATTATTCCATTGAAACCAAAAGACCGGTGGGGTCGCCCCAAGCTTTTGTAAATATCATCAAAGGCTGCGATAAATTTTGTTCCTATTGCATTGTGCCTTTTACCCGCGGCCGAGAAAAATCCAGACTGCTCAGTGAAGTGGTTAAGGACGTGCAAAATATGGTGAAGCACCAAGGTGTGCAAGAAGTCACTTTACTGGGCCAAAACGTCAATTCTTATGGCAAGGAAAATGGCGAGAGTTTGGCACAACTGATTTTGGAATTAGATAAGATAGAGGGATTAAAAATTATTCGTTATACCACCAGCCATCCTTATGATGTGAGTGATGAGCTGATTGCCGTTCACGGAAGTTCCAAAAAATTGTCCAACCATTTGCACTTACCCGTTCAGTCTGGCTCCAACACCGTTTTACAGCGTATGCTGCGTGAATACACCGTCGAGCACTATCTTGGTTTAGTAGAAAAATTGCGAAAAGCAAAACCTGATATTGTTTTATCCACCGATATCATTGCCGGTTTCCCCAATGAAACGCCAGCAGAACATCAAGATACCCTTAAGATGTTACAAGCGGCCCAGTTTGATTTTATTTATGCTTATACCTTCTCTCCAAGGCATGGCACTAAGGCCGCCCGCATGACCGATGAATTAAGTGATGAAATTCGTAGTGAACGATTGCATGAAATTCAAAAACTTCAAGATCATATTCAACTTCTTGGCCGTCAATCGATGGTGGGAAAAACCTTTCGATTATTAGTTGAAGGCCATGGGAGTATGAAGGGTGTCAAAAAATGGAAAGGGCGGAGCAATTGTTTTCGCATCATCCATTTCCAACCCGAAAATCTGGAAAAAGATTACCAATGGCATTGGGTAGATGTGGAAGTTACTTCGGCAACTGCCTTTTCTTGCCAAGGAAAACTGATTCAGGATCTAGGAAAAAAATAAAACTAGAATTTAATTTGGGGGAAAAATATTACTTGCAGGTAATGGTGGCAGTGAAAGTTCCTTGCGTACAACCTCGATCGTATAGATCCAGAGGCATTTGAGTTCTACCTGGAAGAATCACTACCGCAGTGGAGGTAGCAAAAGTGTGTTTGGCCACGGGATTAGTACAATTATAATCCAAAGAAACTCCACTGATAGTAATCGTTAACTGGGTGTTGTTGGTGAGTTTGGTTTTTAAAATATTATTACTTCTAGTATCGCGAAAAGCAGTGGCGTCTGCCTGCCCACATTTGCCGAGTGAAATATCTGTACTTTGAGTGGTATTTGAACTTGCGTTCGTATGTATTACGGACAATGTAAGTAAAAGTAAGGTATTTAATACAAAAAATTGTTTTGCAATGTTCATAGGGCCAATCTTACTCATGTTTTTAAACAATTACACGAGTTCGTGAAAAGATTACATACCTAAAAATGACAAAAATTGTTGGCGAATTACCCGAACATAGTTACCTGGGGCATCTAAGTAGTTGATAGGGTTTAGGGAATTTCTGAGCAAAAAAGTAAGGAATTATGGAGTTTTGACCGATAATTAAGGGTATGAACCACGTCTTTTTTCTCATTCTAAAATCCAGTTTTTGGGCCTCATTTTTTTTGATGGGATCAGCTTTTTCTTCGGGAAATTTGGCAAAAAATAATGACGGCAATATTGTGACAGAACACAATGCTGGTCATCTATTTAATCGGATTATGGAAGAGGATCCTACTATTGTGGATCGAGCGATTGGTGCATGTACTGATATGCCTCAACAGCCCCCTAGTTTAGCCGAACTTGATGAAGGTCAATCCCGTTGCGTTGAAGAAAATATCGCGAAATTTTTAGGCCCACAAAAACTTAAAGCACTTTTAAAAAAAGAAGTGGGAAGGCCAGATCCAGTGAGTGGTCAAAAAGCAGAAATTATCACTGGTATTGAAGGGATAGGAACACTTAATACCAAACAGCGCAAAGATGTGCAGGCCTTGGGTAAATATTTAGAAGCCCAGTTAAAAGCAGCACTTTATGGTGATCAAACTAAAGATAAAACTCATCGTGAAATTGAGCATGCGGTTTATTACGATTTAATGGAGACGCAGTTAGGAAAAGCGTTGATTGCCCAGCTGACGAATTATTGTATGCAGGCGGATGAAAATACTTTTAAAATTCCGAGAGTTGAAGATGAAAAAAAAAGTAATCGCAAAAATAATTTAGAAAAATTAGGTAGTTTTACGCTACCTGGACGAACAGATGGCATGGATCATTTTAGTCAGTGTATTCCCGCGATTAAATATATTGCAGAAAAAAAAGATAAATGTGCTGCTGAAGTAAAATATGATGCTCTGGGAAAATGTGAAATTCCTACAGGTCAAACAAAGTTTAGCGATAAGGAATACGATGTATCACGCCCCGATGCTTTAATCGTCATGAGAAATGTTGAACACCTTCGAAATAATTTAGTAAAAACCGGTGAAATTAAAGAGGCCTTTGCCAAAACAGAACAAGGCAGTCACACCTTTTCTCGTGAAACAGATTTTAACGTATCGGTTTATGATCCCAATAAAAAAGGGCAAACGATTGATGATCTCACCACTTTAAATTCTGGTGAATATGTCCAAGCCGTTTATGAAAGTGGTGCCAGAAAAGAAATGATCGATGAGATCAATCGCGATTGTGCCAGCATTGGTGGGATTGCGCCAGACCCAGCACGATGTGGTTATGTCGCCAGTGAAAAAGATCGAGAGTATTTAAAACAACAAGAAGAAGAAGAACTGGCGCGAACCGTCGCCGTCAGTGAAGAGATCAAAACATTTAAGGCGAAAGATTTTGAACCCTTGTTAAAAAGCGAAGGCCGTTCAGAAGCAGAAATAGAGCTCGTTATTAAGGAAATGGAAGCTGACCCAGCAAAATTAAAACTGCTCCAAGAAAAATATGCAAATAAGTTACGTGATACCAGGATGGCGATTTTTAAAAAAAATCATGAAAAAGTTGCTTTCCAAAAAGACCCAACCAAACAAAACGCAGATGGAATCATTGCGGAAATAAAACAAGATATGGCCCAAGTCACCGGGCTGCTTCACTACACCAATGTGATTTCTGGATATCTCAGTATTAAAGGGAAAAAGGACAAAGATTTATTTAATGTGAAATCTCTTGAAGCAGAACTAGGAAATAGTTTTCATGCGTTTGCTGCCAACCCCGAGGTCTCAGAGGATTTAATAGAACAATTTGGGTTAAACGAAGCGGATTTAAATATTCAAAAATTGGCCGCCTATGATGATCATCGTCCAAAAGGAAAAGAAGACAAAGACGGACGTACCACGCTGGATGCTCCTACGGTGAATGCCAATATTGTGGATCTGGCCGAAGAAGGAATTTTTACGAATGATGATGAAGACGAAGTGGATCGGGCAGTGGGTAGTGCTGATTGAAAAAATTGAATAAATATTTCCATCCAGGACCCTAAACTTCACAAAAAATTCGAACTTTTGAAGCGGTTATGGGTAGAACATAAAACCATCATATTTTCAAACGTAGTAATGCCTCCCTTAGAAAAGGGAATTCGATGATCCAGCTGCAAATATTTTTTTTCATCACAACCAGGATACTGGCATACATGCGAGTCGCGTTTTAAAACCTGTTGCCGTAAATTTCCGCGGGCCACTCTTGCCACCGAGCTGGATTTGGCTACTTTCACTGGCCTTGCCGTTACGCTTTTAAGCGCACAATCCAAAGCATAGTTTAGAACATCTGCAGTTTGAGTTTTTT
>JBIKWR010000213.1:0-4355 GCA_044356225.1 Bacteriovoracaceae bacterium
AAATCCATAATAAAAAGCTTTTCCTAATTCAAAATCTTGTAAGGTAAAACCAATCGTCAAAATAATTCCACCCCATAATTCAATGACAAAAGTGTATTTGATAATATCGACAATCAACCCAATCAGCTCTTCTTGGGTTGAGACATCCAACATGTCCTGCATGATTAAACGATCTTTCAGCGCCATTGATCGTCCAATAATGAGCGTGACAACTGTAGATAACGTCATGAAACCAAGACCACCAACTTGTATCAATAAAAGTAAGATGACTTGACCAATAAAAGTGAAGTTTTGTTCCAAACTTACTGTAGACAATCCTGTTACACATATTGCTGATGTGGCCATAAAAAGTGCATCCACAAATGAAAGCGCTTTATCGCCTTTAGTGGAAACGGGAATCATTAATAAAAGTGTGCCAATTAAAATTAATCCACCAAATGTTAGGAGGATGAGTTGCGCCGGAGAAAGCCCAAGGCGCACAAGTAAACTTTGATGTGCCATCGCTTCACGTTTTCGTTTTCGTTCTTTTTCTTCATGCTGATTGTCAGTTTCATACAATGAAAGAATAGAAGCCAGTAAATGAGAAGAGGCCAACCAGTAAGTAAATTCCAAATCACCCATGGTTATAACGAGAGGAAAAAAAACGAGAACTGAAAAAACATGTCGTCTTATAAAATCATCTGGTCTAGCACTATTAGTATAATGGACAACTAAACTAAAAAATAAAATAAATGGAACTAACCAGGCCATCCACCCTAACACTTTTTCCATCAACACTGGGTCCCAATGTTCAGGAAATTTACCAGCTCGTTTAAAAGCAAACATGGCAATAAAAGATCCATTGAAAAATAACTCGCACAAGAATGGCAATCTTTGTAATATTGAGAACATAGTTTTATTTTACTAAATACTTGAGAATTAATATTGATGGACAGTTATTCCTCTTTTTATGTGAAAATCCAACCGTCTTATTCGGGTTTTCACTAGAAATCTCTATTTAAAATGAAAAAAAAATCCATTTTAAACTTCGCGATTGATCAGTTAGATCCAATGGGACAAGGAGTTTCAAGGCTTTTGGCCAAAACAAATTTTGTCAGCAAAACATTACCAGGCGAAGTCGGTGAGGCAAAACTCATTCGCTCGGCTAAAGGAGTGGTTTTTTCTGGACTTGAATCAATTAACCATCTGACGACCACTTCTCCTCTGCGAATTCCCGCAAAATGCCCATATTATGATCAATGCCAAGGTTGTCATTATCAACATACCGATTATGCCAATGAAATTGAGTTTAAAAAAAAGAGTTTCCTTGAGCTACACCATAAAATTCTAGGACCCAAAAAAATTAACCTAGAGGTCATTCCAGCTATCAATCCTTGGAATTATCGTAATCGAATTCAGTTAAAATATAATCTCAAAGATCAAATATTAGGCTTTGCAGGAGATGGCAAAGACGAGATTGTCGCAATCAAAGAATGTTTAATTGCTCATCCAAAAATTAATCTTAAAATTAAAGAGTTAATGCAGACAGATTGGTATGTACACTTTCCATCGGTTCCCAATAATGGTGTTGTTGAGTTATATCTGGTCGATGAAAACGTCTCGATCGCTTTTAATCGACCTTATGCTCATTTAGGATTTTCCCAGATAAATCAAGAGATGAATGAATTATTAAAAAAACAAGTTCAGAAATTTGTTTCACCATTACCTGCCAATCATCTATTAGATTTATTTGGAGGTGATGGTAATCTAACTGAATTTTTAAATTATGATTCCCGTATAATTCTCGATTCGCATGTTTCAACCGCTAAAAAATTCGATGCTCGCACTCAGAATTTACCAACTGATTTATTTAAACTTTTTGATTTTAGTCAATTTTCTCATAAAAAATTTAATGGCCTGGTGATTGATCCGCCACGTGCTGGGTTTCCCCATCTCAGAGTTTGGTTAGAAAAAATTCGCCCACAATGGATGATTTATGTAGCTTGCGATCCGGTGACTCTCTTAAGAGATCTAAAATCGCTGAATCAATATTCTTCTTACCAGTTTACCTTGATCGATCTTTTTCCTAGAACTAGGCATTATGAAATTATGGCAACTTGGATGGAATGCGAATCTTCTCTTCGATAAACTCCTGGAGTTACTCTGGACCATTACTCGACTTCATTGGTCGGTTAAGGCAAGAAATCGTCATTATCTTCCATCATAAATGATCTATCTGAAAGAAGGGGTTTTCATTAAATTTTGATGCCGATACAATATGAGATATAGATATTAAACTAAGGACTAAAGTCCATGCAAAAATTATCGCAAACTGTTTTCTTATTAACAACCATGTTAATGATTTCTAGTTTTTTTTCCTGTGCTCAAAATAAAAAAGTTTCTTCGGAAGAAGAAAAATCCGATTTGTATTTTAGTTACGGGACTGAAAAACTGGTTGAAAAAGATTACCCAGGTGCTTTAAAGTTTCTGCTCAAAGCTTGGGAATATAATCCCAAAAGTCCACAGGTAGCGAATAATTTGGGATTAGCGTATTTTATTTTAGGTGACACTGACTCCGCGCTAAAATTTACTCAGATCTCATTAAAACTAAATCCCAAAGATTCTGATGCTAAAAATAACTTGGCCTCGATCTATTTTAGCCAAGGGAAAATGGAAGAAGCCAAAAAACTTTATCAAGAGCTTCTCAGTGATCTTACTTATGCTCGTCACTTTCGAACACATTACAATTTAGGGATGATTGAGTTAAGAAAAGGCAAAAAACAACTAGCACTAAACAATTTAAAAAAGTCTTTAGAACTCAACTCTGATTTTTGTCCGGCCCATTTTGAACTAGGCATGTTATTTAAAAACAATCGATTACTTAAAAAAGCCAATGAGCAATTTTCCAATGGTATAAAAGGTGTTTGTTATAATGAACCAGCATCTCATTTTGAATTAGCTTTAACCGAAATCGAGCTAAAGAAAATCGATTCAGCTTATGATCGCTTAAGTAATATTACCCAGCGATTTAAGGGTCATCCTTATGCCCAGTTGGCGCAAGAAAAAATTAATGAAATAGAGAAGAATGGTTACAAACCAATTGAAATTAATAAACAATAAATAACCAAGTATTATTGGTTAAAAGTCGAGACTTTAATATGAAAAATAGTACCGATACTAACTCTCCACTTCCCGATTCAAATTCATATGAGCCAGGAAACTTAGGACAATATTTAAAAAAGCTACGAGAATCAAAATCGATTAGCATTGAAGCCATTTCCTATAAAACAAGAATCAATTTAACGGTCGCTAAAATTCTTGAAAACAATGAGATTAAACAATTACCGGATAAAACTTACGTTAGAGGTTATGTTAAAAGTTATTGTCGAGAACTTGGAGGGAATTTAGCCGAAGCCTTAGCAGTTCTAGATTCATGTTACTCAACCTCTTCTGATGTTATGAGAGTCAATCAAGAATCACTAAGTCATACACCCTTAAAAAATTTGGTCACCGAGAGTTCAGCTTTAAAAACAAACGAAAAACAAAAAGATGAAGATCAAAGTTTAAGGCCCACAACAAATATATCTAAAAACCATAAACACAAAAAAACAAATTCTCCCGTTGTTAAAAATAACGATTCTGATAAACCTTTAAAAAAAATATCTTCTGACTCATCCAAAGTTCTGTCATCACTTCAACAGATTCCTAACAGTCAAAAAAATATTTTAACTGGTGCTTTGGCGGTCGTTGTTATTGTGGCCGTTTTTTTCTCCTTACCAACTGATAAAAATCCTAATCTTAATGAAGAAACTAAAAGTGTGGTGGAGAATAACTTGGAAAATTCATTACCAATAGAAAATCAAGAAACTAATGAAGTTACTAATGACCCAAAAAACCCAGTAGACCAAGAGGCACTAGCAACTGAACTCAATAAAGTGAATTCAAGCATCGCTTCCCCCACCCCAACTAATGATAATGTTCCTAATGTTTCTAATGAAAAAGTCGCTAGCGAAATCACTAAAGTAGAAAGTAAAATTGTACCCACTAAAGAAGAAAATATGTTTGATGATGGTAGTCCCTCTGGTTCTGAAACCACTGTCCTACCAGGAGATGTAAAAAACATTGAATTAGAAAAAGAGTATTCTTTTACTCCTATCTCTTTGCCTAATTATGCTTTAATTCCTGATGCCAAAGAGGTTTCAAATTCAGATTTATTGCCAGAAAACATCAAAAGCTCAATCGTTCCAGGTTCTCAAAATCTTTTCCTCAATGCCCATTCAGGTGACTCTTGGATAAGTTACAAAATTGATGATGGCCCAATCAAAGCCTTTACTCTTAGAAAAGGACGAACATTGTTGATCAGAGGTAAAGAAGTT
>JBIKWR010000060.1:0-14939 GCA_044356225.1 Bacteriovoracaceae bacterium
AGTCCAATCCCTTCCAGCGGAAAATCGACAGCGGTGAGGACAATCGACATGGTGACTAACCCCGCACTGGGAATAGCTGCTGCTCCGACGGCGGCTATAGCGGCGGTGATAAAGATAATAAATTGGGTGCCAAAATCCATCGGTATGCCGTAGGCCTGGCCAATAAAAATCACTGCGACTGCTTCATACAGAGCAGTTCCATCCATATTAAGGGTGGCACCCAAGGGCAGGACAAATTGGGCGGTTTTTCTTTCGATGCCCAAATTATTTTCTACTACTTCTAATGTGACCGGGAGAGTGGCAGCGGAACTAGAAGTTGAAAAGGCAGTGGTGAGTGCGGGAGCAAGGGCCTGTAAAATAAAACCGGGAGATTTTTTTAGTTTTATTGCCGCCAATGCCAGCAGTAAGAGAAAGTGAATGATAATACCAATGATAACCGCTGCCATATATTTTAACAGCGCTACCATGGCATTGGCGCCGGCAGTAGAGATGGTCGTGACCATTAAAGCAAAAACTCCTACCGGGGCCAAGATCATGAGCGCTTGAACCAATTTCATGGATAACTTTTCCACGGATTCCATCAGTGAAATCACTGGTAGAGCTTCTTTTTTGTTTGCCAAGGCCACCATACCTAAGAGCAAAGCAAAAAAGATGATTTGGAGAATTTGCATTTCCGCCATGGCCTGAAAGGGATTGCTGGGAATCGCATCTAAAAAAACGTTAATGATGGTTTTAAACAAACCGGCCTCGGCACCAGCATTTATTCGATTGGTGAGGGTGGTTGATAAAGCGGCCGGATTGAGACTCGCTAAATCAAGTCCAACTCCTGGTTGAATCAAATTGACCACGACGATTCCCAAAAATACTGCAATAAAGGTCGTCGTTGTAAAATAGATCAGAGTCTGTGCCCCCAGTTTTCCTAACTCTTGTGTGCTTCCAAGATTAACCACCGCCATAAAGATCGATGTTAAAACCAGTGGAACGATGACCATTTTTAATAAACGAATAAAAAGCTCTCCTAAGGGAGCAAGAAAAGATGCTAAATGCGCATGCGAAGTGAGATTGAGGATTAAGCCAATGATCGCCCCTGCGACGATAGCAATAAAAACCCATTTAGTGGTTTTAGTTAATGAATTTTTCGACGTCATACGTTATCCTCAATTGTGAATTGCAAAGTAAGCTATCTTTAGCGAATTGGTCATATTATTAAAAGTTTAAAAACAAAAAAAGGTTGAATTGGTCATTATATATGGGAAGTGCAAACGATTGGAAATTTGACGGTTTAGTAGAAAAAAAAGATCAAGAGAATAAAGACAGTTCTGAAGACTTCGAATCCCCTTTGTCGCGAAATGCGCAAAAAATTGCCGAACGCAAACAATATAAAAGTTTAGAAGTGGCCAAGTCGGCGGGAAAAATTCGTGGCATGCGCTCGCAAGTACGCCATATGGCCAATATGGCCAATGATGAAGTCGACGAACATGGAGATCTAAAAGAGCAAATCATATTAGCAGAGGGGAAAAATCGATTATTGGCCGGCTTGTTAGATCTGATGGCCTTTTTTGGACTACTTTTTATCATTTCAAAATTCTGGATGCCATTAAGTACCATCGAACAGGTGAGAGTCTTTCTTTCTCAAGATCTGAATTTGCGCGACATTCTCTATCAAAAAACCTCTGGCCAGTCGCTGCTGACTCTTTATGTTTGGTTGGGTGCCTATCTGCTAGTTTTTATTATTCCGCTGGCGATGTGGGGGGTGAGTTTTGGTAAAGTGTTGTTTAAGATACGAGTGAAACGCGATGGATCTTTTGTGAGCCTCGGATTTTTCAAAGCGATAACGCGAGAAGTTTTAGGAAAAATTCTTTTTTCTCCCTTGATCATAGTAAGTCTTTCATGGATGTTTTTTTCCAAAAAACGCCAAACCATTCACGATCGTTTAACCAAAACGATCGTGGTGAAAATTTAAAAACATCGTTAATTGATTTTTACTGCCAATTTTTTTTCTCACTTTCTTTAATCCACCCTGTAGAAATTACCTAACAAATAGTTGTCATCACAGTTCGCGGACAAAACTTATGTTGTTCACCAAAAAAATTAACACCTTTTTTGACCAATGCCTTTATGATCACCGAATCAAAAAAAAATTGTTTGGAGGTTTACTATGTTGAGTTTTCAGTTTGGATTTCGCTATTCTCAGTTATTGAGACAAATAATTTTCTTTATTGCTTCTCTAACTTTTCTTTCCGTTTCTAAACTTCAGGCGCAAGCAGTTGATAAGCCTTCTAAACGTTGTTCCAATGCCCTTGGAGGGTTGGAATCAAATGGAGTGTCAGTTGGTACCGCTCTTTCGGGTAATGGTAAATGGTTGGCCTTCGCCAGTAATGGCACCGACTTGTTACCAAGCTCACCACCGATGAATACTTTTGGATATTTTCAAATTTATGTTTGTAACACCTCTACTCAGGCGATTGTTCCTATTAGCTTGGATAATGCAGGTTTTTTTGGCAATACTGGCAATAGTGTCCAGCCAAGTATTTCAGCCGATGGTCGATATATTGTTTATGCGAGTATGTCTTCAATTGCTTTACCAGGTGACTTTGGCGGGGATGATTTAAATAATTTTTGGGATATTTACTTACGCGATCGAGATGTTGATGGAAATGGGATTTATGATGAACCATTCACCAGTCTAACAAAAAGAGTAAGTCTTAAGCCAAATGGCACAGAAGTTTTTGGTCTTGGTCTCTTTGGGGGAAAAGAACCCGCCATTTCCGGCAATGGTCGCTATGTGGTTTTTCAATCTAACGGACCTGGAATTACGGTCGATAAGATAAATACTAACAACACCGCTAATGATGATATTGTGAGACAAGATCTATGGACTGGTCCTAGCAGCAATACCTTAGTCGGCAGACATTATGCCCATAATAATCCAAATTTAGGTGGTTTTATTGGAGTTGGTTATCAACGAAGGGCCTCAATTTCTTATGATGGGCAACAAGTGGTTTTTTTGGCCAACCCAACGGCCTTTAGTTTTTTAGTACCACGTTGGGTGTTTGGAGGATATGACTTAACGGGACTATCAGTCTTTCAAGAGTTTGTTGTACGTCGTAATTTTAATGATCCATTTATTTTTTATGATGTTATTGCACATGCTGAAGGCATTGGGGCAACAGGTGGATGGCCGTTTGCTACCAATAAAACTCCCTATTATGATGGTGGAACTTCTGGACAAAACAATTACCGGTTCAAATCGGCCAAAATTTCAGGTGATGGGAACTCCGTGGTTTTTGAATCCTTGATGGCCAAGTATTTTATTGCCGACAATGCTCCCAATTATCTCTCTCATGTTTATTTACGCAAAAATTTAAACAACTGTGCTCGATATTCTTATTTATCTCCGCCTCCAGGCCAACCAGCGTATCCTCGATGTTATCACGGTCAGGCCCCGCTCATCAGAGTCAGTCAGACCCAAACTGGTCAGATGGGAAATGGTGGTAGCTATCAACCAACCATTGGGATGACCAATCAACGATTGGCCTTTTCATCGATGGCCACCAATTTGGCCAATCCTGGTCCAGGGGCGGGAGCACCTTTTCAACTTATTTTAGCTGAAATGACCACCGCTTTTGTTAAAAAATTTAAAATGATCAGCGCTTATCCAAATGGTGGTCAGGGTGATGGCCATAATGGTTGGTTTCCATTTTCTGATACTGCTGGATGGGTAGGACCAACTTATGATTTCGCCTATACCAACGGAATTTCCTTAAACCAAAATCTTGTGGCCACTAGAAACGTGGTCGCGTTTTCTAGCACCAGTGCTAACCTAGGATTGTTTCCGGACACTCTTCAAGTGAATGGTGGAAAACTAGATGCCTTATACTTTTATTGGGATTAATCAACTGAACTCATTTGTTATCTAAACACCACGTTCTTTATTTTGGAACGTGGTGTTTGATCTACACCGTAAATTATTTTTCGATATCTAAGCTACGAGCAAAATCTCCACCACTACTGGCGGCTTTGATCGCCTCTTGTTTGGTGATTACTTTATTTTTTAATAACAGTTTTAAATGTTGATCAAAAGTTTGCGAGCTATATTGCGCTCCGGGATTAAAGCCTTCGCGAATATAAGTGTAGAGGTTTTTCATATCTTCTTTGCCGGAAATGCACTCTCGCACACCTGGCGTATTGATCATAATTTCTTGCGCCACGACTCTACCTGTACCTTCTTTGGTTTTAAGCATGCGCTGACTAATAGTCGCAAATAGATTTTCTGAGAGTCTGATGCGCGCATCTTTTTGCGCTTCAGGAGGAAACATGGCGATGATACGACCGATCGTGTTTTCCGCATTATTAGTATGAATAGTACTGATCACCATATGGCCAGTCTCGGCTGCTTTTAAACAAATATCCACCGTTTCTTGATCGCGCATTTCACCGATGGCAATCACGTCGGGATCTTGCCTCAGTGCCGATCTTAATGCGGAATTAAAATCGCCCGTATCCACTCCCACTTCACGCTGGGTGATGCGCGATTGGTTTTGGGTAAAAAGATACTCCACGGGATCTTCGATCGTGATAATATGGCCACTACTTAAACTGTTAATATGCTCAATCATCGCTGCCATGGTGGTACTTTTTCCTGAACCAGTCGCCCCGGTGATCAACACCAAACCGCGTTTATTTTCCGCAATGGATTTAATCGTTTTGGAAATTTTTAATTCGTCGATGGAAGGAACATTATTTTTTATCAGGCGTAAAATAACACCTAATTTTTCTTGAAAACGAAAAAAATTAAATCGCACGCGACAAATGCCTTCAAAGGTTTTTCCACCGTCGAGCTCTCGTATCAGGCTTAAATTTTTTAACTGATCCACCCCATCTAATAAAAAAGAACTAATGGAAGAAAGATCATCATGCTGAACGGGAGGAGATTTTATGGGGATCAAATCTCCATTAATGCGAAAACAAGGAGGCTCACCTTCGCGAATATGAATATCGCTAGCGCCATACTCGATCGCTGCTCGCAATAACTCGTTAAAGGTCGATTCTTTGACTGCCATTAATCCATTATACTGAGGGACTTAAGATTGTCTTTGAGAATTTTTTCTCGACCCACATCACTGGGGTGATAAAAAATCGGAACAGGAGATTCTTGAATCTTGGAGACTGTTTTTTTTACTTTATTGGTTAACCTCTGAGGAACTTCTAACGTCGGCCGCTCTTTGACATAACTCATCGCCAGTTCAATCGCCTCGTAGGATTTTCGGCTTTTTAAAGCACCGGCCAAATAGATCGCCACATGCGCCAGATTAATCCGCGCTTCCGGCATGCCAATATTTTGGACGGCAGTTAAAGCGGCAGTTGCTAGTAACAGTGCCAAGGGATCAGCATTTCCCACATCTTCACTGGCAAAAATCACTAGTCTTCGAGCGATAAAAACCGGATCTTCTCCGCCATCGAGGGCCACCGCCAGCCATAAACATGCTCCTTGGGGATCACTCGCACGCATACTTTTAATCAAAGCACTGATCACATCGTAGTGGCGATCACCGTGGTGATCAAAAGAGCGTGAAAAATGTTGCACCAAATTTTGGGTGGAAGAAATATTTCTGGGTAAGGGCATTTGATGAATTAATTCCAATAAAGTGAGAGCTCGGCGAGCGTCTCCATTGGAAAAATCTTGAATCAAATCAAGTTCGGCCTCACTGATTGAATGAGCAGGAGTCAAAAAATCCAGTGCTCGTATGAGAATCGTTTTTAGCTGGAGTTTCTGTAGCGCTGGCAGTTCAACCACTTGCATTCTTGATAAGAGTGCTCGATTGATGGCATGGAAAGGGTTTTCAGTGGTGGCCCCCACCAGAACAAACGCGCCTTTTTCCACCATCGGCAACAACACATCTTGTTGGGCCGAACTAAAACGATGAATTTCATCGATAAACAACAGGGCGCTATATTGCTTAGCTAGTTTTGCCGTCCAAATTTCTGCCATCAATTTTTTTAAATCGGCCACCCCACTGTTAACAGCATTAAAGTCAAAAAACCTGAGCTTTTTAGCATTCGCCAACAAATGAGCGAGGGTAGTTTTGCCACTTCCTGGTGGCCCATAAAACACAATCGAGGGCAAAATAAAGTGTTGGCCCAGAAATGGGTAGCGTTTTTGGAGTTCTAAAAAACCTGCAAAATCAGCTAGATTGGTAGGGCGAAGACGATAGGCCAAGGGAGCATCAGCTACCTTTATTGGGCCAGAGTCTGGTAAAACAGAGAACAAATCAAAGGGTGGTTGATCCATAAAAAGCTTTTAAACTAAAGCAAGAAGGCCCGCAAGATTTAGTTTTTTTACTTTTAAATCATTGCTCGATTGGACTAAAAGCGTTATAAAATGGGTTCTTTCTCATCAGTCAAGGCCAGGAATTAAATTCGAAGAGGAGGTGATGACCATGGCCCAAAAAGAATCTCCAGTTGAAGTAAGAATTGACGATCGTTATGGAATTGATCGCAGTTTGAAAAAATTTAAAAGAATGTGTGAGTCCTACGGAGTTGTACGAGAGTATCGCAAACGTCAGGAATATAAAAAACCATCAGTTAGATTAAAAGAAAAAACTCAGGCAGCGGAGAAGCGTCGTAAGAAATCTCAAGTGAAAACTACCCGCGGCTCAAGAATGTAGACATGATTTGATTTATTTTTCCCAGGCCCATTGTTATCAATGGGCCTTTTTTTTTATTGATTCAACACTAATTTTAAAATCACATTCCAGTGATTTTGTAATTGTTTTATGAGTGATTGTTGGTCGCTATTTTGCAATGACTCTGAACCAAACAAAAGGGTTCTGCCAAAATGATTAAGTGAAAAATTAAAACTTTCCATATTTTGTAACAAAATTTCGGGCCGGTCTTCGGCCACTAAGTATTTTTCCAGTGGTGAAATAAAAGCGTGGAAAAGCAAAATAAACTCTTCACGATGGATATCACGCACAAGAGCAAACAACAGTTTCCCATAATAGAGATTGACCCGATCCAATGATTCTTGAAACACGATATGCGGTTTAGTGTATTTAACTAAAATGGTGTTATAGAGAATAATCTCCTCGGTTAAATAATCAGTGAATTGCAGAATTTCTTTTTCAAAGCCAGCAAGATCACTTCTTAAACGAAAAACTTTTAAATCAAACTCGGTTTGATCATCCATTAAAATTTCTGGTTTTGATCGGATTCTTTGGATTAATTCGTCAATGGAAAACAGTTTGGTCTGCATGCTTTTAAGAAATTCTAAACATTCGTCATCGCGAATTTCTAGGCAACCGATGGTCCATTTTCGATAGTATGTTTGAATATCGATCAGATCACTTTTAATTCTTACGATGAAGGGATTGAGTGCATGCATGCTACCAAGTAATCCATAAAAATCACTCAAAACATTTTTCATCTGAGGTTTAATGAAAGTGCGATAATTGTATTCGCTTAGAACTAAGGTATCATTAGCATATTGACTGGCACTGGCCTTAAAAAGCAGCAAGGGCAAAAAAGAAAAAATCAACAATAAGTTTTTTATCTTACCCATGACGTTACCTTTTATTTAAACTTATTGCTAAATCTAACTGGTGGCCCTCAATTTCGAAACTCAAAGGCTTTTCTGATTCATTCAAAGAGCATGCTGATTTGATTAGCTCATGGGCCAAGGTTTCTTTGCTGATATAAGAGCGGTGTTGTTCAATCGCTTGCGCCAAAGAATCCACTGCAAAATAACGAATACTGATGCGATCAGAAACATGGAAATTAAGTTCTTTGCGTGATTTTTGAATACGATTAACCACTTCGCGCGCCAGTCCTTCATTCACCAAATCTGGATCAAGGGTTTCATCTAACTCAATCGAAATGAGTCGATTAGAGAGAGTCTTGGTACCGGCTTTCGGCTCCCTAAAAATGAGGAAGTCGGTGGCAAAAAAAGTGATCTGATTGATTTCTAGCTGACCGCCATTCTCCACCGTGATTAATTGCGCTCGGGAAAGATTACTTAAAGACTCTCGAAATTTACCAAAATCTTTTCCTAGCCTTGGACCTAGGACCGGTGAATTAGGTTTAGCATAAAGTTTGATATATTGTTCTTCATTTTGATCATATTCAATTTTTTTAACATTTAACTCGTTTTGAATATAAACTTCTAATTTTTTAATTTCGTCGAGAATTTTTTGATCACTATGAACAATTGTTAGGCGACGCAGTGGTATTTTAACTTTAACATTGATGAGGTTGCGTTTTTGTCGTCCAAGAAGAATCACTTGTTGCATACGATCGACGGCGTCCTCCAAAACAGGATTAATAAACTGACTGTCTGGTTGGGGGAAATCACAAAGATGAATGGATTCTTCTTTTAAATGGCCTTGTGAAATTTTTTGCAGTTCTAAATAAATATAATCGGCATGAAAGGGTGCAAAGGGCGCCATGATGGCACTTAAATTTTTAAGAGCAAAAAATAGGGCAGAATAGGCTTCGCGCTTATCATTGGTTAAACCATCATCCCAAAAACGTCGGCGATTGAGTCGTATGTACCAATTGGTCAAATCTTCAATGAAATTTAAAAGTGCCGGAACCACATTATAGAGTCGGTATTGTTCCATCTCATGGTTTACATTTTTAATTAGTGTTTGCATTTTTGAAAGAAGCCATCGATCGGTAATATTATTTCCAATCTGCAAATGATCTTTGGGATTCCAACCATCAACGACACTGTAAGTGAGAAAAAATTTAAAAGCGTTATGCCAAGGAAGTAAAGTTCGGCGGATCATGTCCTTAACACCATCATCGGTAAATCGTAACTCTTCTCCACGAACGATGCCCGAATTGATCATATAAAGCCTGAGAGCATCAGCTCCAAACTGCTCCATTAAAATATCGGGTGCGGTATAGTTTTTTAATCGTTTAGACATTTTTTTGCCATCGGCGGCCAAAACCATGCCATTGACGATGACATTTTTAAACGCCGGTTTTTTAAACAAAACCGTCGATAAAACGGTCAAAGTGTAAAACCATCCGCGAGTTTGATCGAGCCCTTCAGCAATAAACTCGGCGGGAAATCCAGCTTTAAACAGAGATTGATTTTCAAAAGGATAATGCAATTGAGCGTAAGGCATCGATCCCGATTCAAACCAACAATCGAGGACGTCGTTAATTCGATGATAGACACCTTTTTCACCTTCTAAATGAAAGGTTAAATGGTCGATACTATCTCGATGGATATCGTGAACTTTTTCACCGGTTAATTTTTCTAACTCGGCGACACTGCCAATACAAATTGTTTTTTTGGTGATGTCGTTAATCCAAATAGGAAGCGGAGTTCCCCAATAACGATTTCGCGAAATCGCCCAATCTCTTGCCCCTTCAAGCCACTTACCAAAACGACCTTCTTTAATATGATCGGGCACCCAATTGATATTAGAGTTGGCGGCCATAAGTTGTGATTTTATTTTTTCTACCGCTAAATACCACTGTGGCATCGATTTATAAATCAGGGGAGTATCCGTGCGATAACAAAAAGGATAGTTGTGAACAATCGTGGACTGTTCATAAAGTGATTTTTCGTTTTTTAAATACTTGATGATTTCTTTATCAGCATCTTTAACATATTGACCCTTAAAACTGGAAACCTCGTCCGTAAATTTTCCCGCATCATCAACCGGACAAACAAAAACATTCTTTGTACTAGAGATCAATCCTTGTTGTTTAAAAACACGATTATCATCTTCTCCAAAAGCAGGAGCTAAATGCACGATGCCGGTACCATCAGATGTGGTGACATAATCATCAGCAAAAATTGTGAATGCGCCTTGAGATTTTAAATGTTCAAAAAATGGAAAAAGAGGATTGTATCTTTTTCCTACTAACTCTTTTCCCTTCAGGTTTTTTAGGGTTTCGAAATTTCTTTTTTTGCTATAGACTTCCGCTCTTTCGCTAGCAAAAATTATTTTTTTGTCTAAATCTTTGTCGTGGACCAAAACGTAATCAAGATTTTCGTTAACACAAAGACCTAAATTGGAGGGAAGGGTCCAAGGAGTTGTGGTCCAAGCCGCGATGTATGAATCCTCTTGATCGATTTTAAACAATACGGTGATCGCTGGATCTTGAACCGACATATAGTTTTGCGTGGCCTCAAAGTTGGCCAGACCAGTTCCGAGGGCGGTGGAAAAAGGCACCACTTTTTGACCTTGATAAAGCAATCCTTGATCCCAAGCTTGTTTCAAGACCCACCAGACCGATTCCATAAAGGAGAGGTCCATGGTTTTATAATCATTTTTAAAATCAACCCAGCGGCCCAGGCGAGAAATAGTTTTTTCCCATTCCGCAACATATTTTTGTACGATGCCACGGCATTCATTATTGTAACTTTTTATGCCATTTTTAGCGACATAGTCCATCGCCGACATACCATACTTTTTATCAATTTCTTGTTCGATCGGCAGACCATGACAGTCCCAACCAAAACGTCGTTCAACATAGCGGCCCTTCATCGTAAAATATCTGGGAACGATATCCTTCAATGTCGATGCCACTAAATGCCCATGATGAGGTAGACCAGTAGCAAAGGGCGGACCATCATAAAAAATATAAGGAACTTGAGATTTGGTTTTATCTAAACTTTTTTGAAAAATTTTATTTTTATTCCAGAATTCTAAAATGGAGAGTTCGGCTTCAACAAAAGAGAAACTATGACCAATTTCTGATTCGACCTCATTTGGAGAAGATGCATTTTCGGGTAACTGAGTTTTCACAAACGTCCTTTAGCTTTATTGATTTTTGATAGAGGGGTATTACCATAAAAAGTATATACCGGCACTGGTTGATTTTTCCACAGAAAGCTCAAGCAGCATCCTCGAGATAAGATCTGATGACAATGCCCTCATTCAAGACTGAAGGCCGACTAGTTTAGTTGGCCAAAAAGTCATTTTTATCAAGGTTCAATGGCAAAGCTTTCTTCCTGCGCCTTAAGAATACACTTTTTTAGGAAAAGCGATGCTATTTTCCGATAGCCGGTTATGAAAATAATAGTGGTTTTAAATTTAGTGTTATGGGGAAATTTTGTTTCAATAATTAGCGCTCAAGATCAATCAAATATTTTATTTAAAGACGAAAAACAAAGCCAAATTGAATGGGAAAGATTGAATGTTAAAGAATGGTTTTCTTTTGAGTCTTGGTTAAAAGAGCAACGTTTAAAAGTCGCCGATCCAAATTGGTCAGATGATCAAAAGGAGTTAGCGCGCCAAGAAATCATGGGGCGAGTGATTTCATGTGTTGGTGATTGTCGGGTTTATCGTGGTGAGGGGTTTAATCGTGCACGACATCTTTCAGTTTTAAGAGAGCTCGATGACTTACAAACATTTGCCGACAGTTACTTATGGGTTGCTTTAGTCGATGGAACCCTTTTAAGAATAGGACCAAAATCTTCGGTTTCATTAAAAGAGTTAAATGTACTAGAAGATCGTTTTTTTCTGCATGTGCGGGCCAATCATGGCCAGATTTTTTTAAAAAATCGCAGCACTGCAACTTTGCCACTTTCGTCATTACAAGAGACCGATGTTTTATTTTTACCGTTAAGACTTTATGAGGCCAATCCTGAAGTTTTTGAAAAGATAACTGAAAACCAAGTTCAGCGATACAATCAATGGATGTTGGATAACCTGGCCTTGGGAATACAAAAAACAACATATACTTATATTGTCTTTCCTAATGGAACGTTACAAGGTGAAAATTTAGAAACAAGTTTATTTACATCATTGGGTGGTGAAGGACACTTTAAGATTACCGCTCAAAACCAAACATCAGAAAATTCCGCAATTCTTAAAAGCGGGGCCTTAACTTTGCGCGGATTTAAACAAACCCAAGCTCCAGATATTTTTTTTGATCAATGGTACACCATCGATCCTGCTGGGAGAGAATTGGCCAAAACATCTGAGAGCACCGAGACCTATCGCAACTTAAGTTTAATGGAATTGACCTATCGACGATTTCCCACCATCTTGTTGGCGAATGAGATGTTTATAAAAAAATATTCATTATCACTTTTTCAAAAAAATTTAGATTTTCTTAGTCTTGGCGAGGATGCTGGTTATCGTCTTTGGAGTTTAGAGGAATTTCAACAACGGTTAAATTTTTTAGATAGTTATACGGTTAAAGCAGAGACTGCCCTTTTGTTGTCGGCGCAAATGCTAAGAGAAAAAAGTCTTTTTAGAAATGAAGGTGAAGGACCACTACAAGTGACGAGAGATTATTTTGAAAAATCGCTGGATGAGTATCGTTCCCAGTTAACTGGCCAAATTTCTCCAAAGGGTTTGATTAAATCTTCCGATAATTTGGCAAAAAAGAAATATTGGATTTTAAGCCGCGCTAAAGGCGAATGATAGTTTTTGGATCAAGGGAAAAAATATGAAGCTTATTCTCGCTAGTCAAAGTCCCCGTCGCCAAGAATTATTAACTAATTTAGGTCTCTCTTTTGACGTTCATCCCGCCGATATTGTGGAAGAGTATAAAACTAATGATCCTCAGGAATTTGTTCATGTCTTGGCCCTAGAAAAGGCCAAAAAAATTCATCAACTAACGCCTGAATGTATGGTTTTGGCGGCCGACACCACGGTTTTTTGTCAAAATCAAATTCTAGAAAAACCGCAAAATTACCAAGATGCTTTAAGAATGCTCAATCTACTTTCAGGTTGCACTCATCAAGTTTTTACCGCGGTGGCGATTTGTTTACCCGATCAACTAAGTCGTCCTAAACCCAATCTAGCATCATCATCAAAACCTTTAGAACTTTCATTGATCTGTAAAACGTCGGTGACTTTTAGAAAGTTACATCTTCATGAAATTGAATTTTATCTCAAAAACTATCAATATCTCGATAAGGCAGGAGCTTATGGAATCCAATCTTATGCCGCCAGTTTTATCGATTCTATTATGGGCAGTTATAGCAATGTTATGGGTCTGCCTTTGTGTCAAGTGGTTCAAAAATTTGCAGAAATTTCGTGGCATTATGGTGAAACTCAAGATTGGCGAAGCTTTTTTGGTCAGACCTCTATTAAAACATCATAAAAATCATTAAGATGTTTATATGTTTTTTTACCGACATTTAAAAATGAGTTGCTCGATTACCTTGCTAGGATTGATCGTATCAATCTTTTTATCCTTCAAACTTCAGGCTCAATCGCTACCATCTTCCGTGACTCGTCCTTCCGCGAATTCAGCTAATGCTAATAATGAAATGCAAAAAGAAACCATAACAACTTTTTCCTTTGAGCAGTTTTATAAGCTCATTGAAGACTTTAAGAAATTAGAAGCTGGCCAGTTTATTGAGAAGGTCAGTGATTTTAAGTCTAAGGTTTCCGCCTATTTGTTGCAAAAAAAACGAATTTGCAATGGTGAAGTTCGCGACAATCCCCAAGACAATGCACCTCTAGGAATTAATTTACCAACGGTCAATTCGCCACGTCGTTTGACCGGACAAGAAAGAACCCAATGTTTTAATGAACTCAAAGTTTTATACACTAAATATAGAGTTGAATTATTTAGTAAAAGAAAAGAATTTTTAAACGAGTCATTTAAAAAAGAATTAATTGAATTAGAAAAGTCCCATCAAAAAACGTTAGATGATTTTGAGAAATTGTTTGGAACAGATGGGCGTCGTCGTTAATTATTAAAATCTTTTACGATTCCACTCATAAAAATTTTTTCAGTGGACACTGGCCGCAAACTTTTAATTTTTAAAAGTGGATTTTGCGGTCTTAAGCTTCTTTTTCTTAAGGACACACTTCGGACCAATCCTAAACGATCGACTTTGCTTAAAATGGTAGGACGCAAAGAATTTGATTTCTTCATTAAAAACCTCTCTTCATTAATTTCTTACTCTGCGTTCGCCTAAGACCTAACGTAAAGTAGAAACAACAAAAAAAGCATTTTTTAAAAAAAAATCTTTTTTGATTGAAAAACTACTTTAAGTGCGATCCGGGCTGCGTATTTCGGATGTTGTCAAATTAGGTATCTCCTTCACCCAGTTTTCACTTAATTATGGATATTTTAGCATAAAACCGGCCAGTCTACCAAATAACCTACCGGTACAGTGGAGTAAAAGCTTGAAAGATGGCTTAACTGGGGAGCTCTTCATTGTCCCTTTTCGTTGTAAATGACTGATATTTATGCCATTCTTGGTGGATTCTCATCCTCGTTTTTTTGTTTAGCTGGGCCTCGTTTAGGACCAATAAAGGGAGTTTTCCTTGGGGAATTTTTTGTTCATTTCTTCACCATTTTTGAGATTACCTTGGCAGTCTCTGTTTTTGAGTTTTTTTCGGTCGGTTAAAACATCTTCGTGTGTTTCTCTTTTCCTTATTTTCATAATGAGTTCGTGCTCGATGCAAAAATTGGCCATCAATACCACCGCTTCACTATTGTTGCCGGGAAGTGCGGAAATTGAAACCGAAGGCAATTTTGAGATTTTTCGAAATGCCGTACCCGCCAATATAAAAATGATTGAAGGCATGCTTTATTTAGAACCGGAAAATCGCGATCTACTACTACTGACGATGAAATCCTATGCGGGTTATGCTTATGTGGTCAATGAAACGGATTTGTTAATTGATCAGTTAAGTGGGCAAAATGTGGAAGAGAGTTTTTCTTATCTACAAAGTTTACTGAATTATTCGAAGGCCGTGGAATACGGTTACCGTTTACTGGCCACCTACGGATTACAGAATGCTGACTTAGTACAAGTTTTTCGCCAACCTAACGGTATCAACAATCTGTTAGATGAACATTTAGGTAATCATGAAAAATCACGGGAAGCTATTTTTGTTCTGGCCCAATCGCTGGGTGGTTTGATCAATCTTCAGCGAAAAAACTTAGGTCTGATGGCACAACTTCCCTTGGTCAAAGGCTTGTTTGATTGGACCTGTCAAAAAGAT
>JBIKWR010000061.1:0-14867 GCA_044356225.1 Bacteriovoracaceae bacterium
TGTAACTGAGAGAATAACTTCTTTGATGCCTTGATCACCTTGTGAGATCGAAACCACATCCGAACGAAACCCAATTTGTTTAAAATAATTTAAGTACATTCGTAAAACATCAGCGACAAAAATTGAGGCCTCATCTCCTCCGGCCCCTGCTCTGATTTCGAGCATGACGTTTTTATTATCCAAAGGATCTTGTGGTAAAAGTAAAAAACGAATTTTCTTTTCTAACTCTTCAATCACTTTTTCATTTTGAGATATTTCATCTTTCGCCATTTCGCGCATAGTCTCATCACTTTCAGTGGTGAGCATGCCTTTAGCTCCTTCTAAATCATCTTTTATTTTTTTGTACTCAATATAAGTATTAACTAATTCTTCAATGCCAGAGCGCTCTTCGCTGACTTCTTTTAATTCTTTTTGGCGCTCATAGATGCTTGGATCGGCCAAACGTTCAGTAAGCGTTTCAAAACGTCTGACGACTTTTTCTAGTTTATCCAGCATAGCTTATTTCCTAAAAATCTTTTTTTGTAAGCTCGATCTTATTTTGCCATTTATTCTAAAAATTCTTTTAAGCCAATTTGTCCAACTTCAATTTCTGAAAGTGATTTTATTTGCACTTCTTCTCGAGAAACAATTTTTTTGTTCGCGGTTTTAAGATTAAACTTTTCTTCCAAAAATAAAACCGCTTTTAGCGAAGCCAATCCTATCTCTAATTGTTTTTCATCGGGTTCTTTAGTGGTCAAGCGCTGTAACAACATCCCAGGATAGCTAATGACGCGACAAAAAAGTTTATGAGGATATTTCCCTGATAATTTGATCAATTCATAACTGATTCCCGCAACCGGAAACATCAATAAAAACTTATAACCAATCGCCACCAAATGCCGAGCAATATCCACAAACTTAAAACTTCCAATTTCAGCGACTCCCCAAAAAACCATCGGCTGCCAATCTTCTCCAATTTTGATGAGCGTAAATATGCCGGAAAAAAGAATGATGGAAATAAAGATAAGAAAAAAAACAAAGGTTGTTCCACAGCGAGGATGAATGGTGGTGAATTTTTTGGCATTGGCAATGCTGAGCTCTTCTTGCGCTTCAAAAGTTGAAATCGATTTATGTTCGGCTCCGTGATACTGAAACACTCTGCGAATATCGGGGATCAAACCAATCAGATAAATATAGAGTAAAAAAATAAGGGCCTTGAAAACACCATCAATAAAGTGAAAAGAAAAACTATCTAAATCCCAACTACTTCCTGATACTTTCGCCAATAAAGCGGTTAAACCATGGGGTAACAAAACAAAAAGAGCAAAGCCCATGGCCATCGAGGCCAATAATGTCAAACCTGTTTGCCAATCAATCTTTTCATTTTTTCGATTAATTTTATTTTGAACATCAAGCTCTGCTTGTTCACCTTTTTTTTTCGCCTCGGCCACTAATTCATCATTCATGGCAATGTTAGCAGAATAATTAAGCGAGACAATGCCATTAAGCATGGTTTCAATCAAAACCAAAATACCTCGTAATAAAGGTTTTTTAAAAACATCAAATCTTTTACCTAGACCAAACCATTGATCCTTACGAATCATAATAGATCCGTCGGCTTTTCTGACGGCGATCACAAAGGCATTAGGTGATCTCATCATCACCCCTTCAATCACAGCTTGACCACCGATTGAAGTGTATTGTTTCAGTAAAAATAACTGAATATGCCGAATACATTTTTTTTTAAACATGACGTTTTACCTACTTGAATTTTTTAACCATTCATACTGGCCAAAAATTCGTCATTGGTTTTAGTACTTTTAATTCGACTAATCAAAAACTCCATGGCATCGAGCGTATTCATCGGATGGAGAACTTTTCTTAAAACAAAGACTCTTTGTAAATCCGCATCGACCATTAACAAGTCTTCTTTTCTAGTCGAAGATTTATTGATATCGAGGCATGGAAAAATTCTTTTTTCCATCAATTTACGATCTAATTGGATTTCCGAATTTCCGGTTCCTTTAAATTCTTCAAAAATAACTTCATCCATTCTTGAACCTGTTTCAATCAAAGCGGTGGCAATAATGGTTAAAGATCCGCCATTTTCGATATTTCTAGCAGCTCCAAAAAAACGTTTAGGTTTATGAAGGGCATTGGAGTCTACCCCACCTGATAAAATTTTACCGGATGGAGGAATGACCGTGTTATAGGCGCGCGCTAATCGTGTAATTGAATCCAACAATATCACCACATCTTTTCCGGCCTCCACTAATCGTTTGGCTTTTTCAATGACCATTTCTGCTACTTGAACGTGCCTCGAAGCAGGTTCATCAAACGTTGAAGAAATCACTTCCGCTTCAACATTTCGTCTCATGTCGGTCACTTCTTCGGGGCGCTCATCAATCAAGAGTACGATTAAGGTGCAATCTTTATGATTGTGACTAATAGAATTGGCTATATCTTGTAATAAAACTGTTTTTCCGGCCTTCGGAGGGGCCACAATTAAACAGCGTTGCCCAAACCCTTGAGGAACAAACAAATCAATAATGCGAGTAGAGTAATTGGTAGGATGAGACTCCATGTTGATTTTTTTCTCAGGATACAGAGGAATCAAGTTGTCGAATAAAACAGTTTTTCGGTGCTCTTCGGGAGTCTTAAAATTGATCGTATTAACTTTTAAGAGTGCAAAATATTTTTCATTATCTTTGGGCGGACGAATTTGGCCCGTCACTGTATCCCCTGTTCTCAAACCAAAACGACGAATTTGGCTTGGGCTGACATACATATCGTCTGCACCGGGCAGATAGTTGTAACCTGGTGAGCGGAGAAATCCGAAACCATCTGGCAATATTTCTAAAACTCCTTCACCAAAAATTTCTTCTTTATTTTTCGCATGCTCGGTGAGGAGAGAATAAATAATTTCGTGTTTTTTCATGGACGCAGCATTAGGTATATTTTGCTCTTCGGCCATTTTCACCAAATCTTCAATTGGTTTTTCTCTTAGATCGTTTAAATGCATTCGTGTGTTCTCCTCGTTTGTCGTCATATGAGTTTTTTCTTTTGTCATTTATCTATCGATTGGTTCGATTAGTTATATAGATTGATATTAGAAGTAATGATGAGATTAGAAATTTAACAATAAAAAATGAAGGATCCCCTTATGGATTAAGTCTGTGTGACTTAGGTTAAAATACTTGTGTTTGAATGAATAGATATGTCCATCTTAAACCTATTCCGCCTAATGTCAACTATCCGGAAAGTTTTTACTTTCTACCTTGCCTAAAACCTTAATTAGTCATATTCGCTAGTTATCAATTTTTGGGGATTTGCTTTGAATAAAAACGAAATATTTTTAGGAATTGATTATGGTCTGCGATTTACTGGTCTAGCGATCTATCGTCAAGGAGTGGATCCTTTTCCACTCGAATTAGGCCGTTTGCCTTACCTGAATGACCATCAATTGGCCCAGGAGATTAAGCAAATTGTTAGTGAAAACGAAATCACCTCGATCTTACTTGGACTACCACTTTTTACCGATGGGAAAGAATCACGGATGACTAAAAAAGTGAGATTGTTCGCTGAAACTCTTGCGTCCCAATGCTCTCCAATACCTGTTCATCTTCATGATGAAACTTTATCGACTGAAGAAGCGAAGGAACGAATGAAAGACTCTCCAAAATACAATTTTAAAGTTGATCTTGAAAAAATTGATCAAGTTTGTGCTGTATTGCTGATTGAAAGTTATCTAATTAAATAGAAGTCTATGTTACAATTTTAAACACATTTATATATGGTAAAAAAATTATGAGAAAACATTGGTGGATTTTTGTTATCGTCTCTCCTCTTTTTGCTTTATTACTTTTAAGCGGACAAGTTTATTATTTAATGACCATCTGGAAAACCAGTGGTGAGAAAGTGGAATTTACGATTAAACCAGGTGAAACTTTTGCCAGTATTAACTATCGATTAAAAAAAAGTCAGTTAATCAGTAGCTCTAAACTTTTTCATCGCTATTCCCAGTACCAAGGAATCATGACCAAATTCCGACCGGGAACTTATGAAATTTCACCAGGAGTAAATTTAATCGAGATGACGGACTTACTGCTTACCGGAAAAACGCAAATTACCATTGTCACTATTCCCGAAGGTAAAAATATTTATGATATTGCCAAAATAATGGCCTCATTAAATGTGGTAGCTGAAAATGAATTTCTCTCATTTGTGACCAATCCACAAAATGTCCAAAATCAAAATATTCCTGGTGAAACTTTTGAAGGATATCTCTACCCTGATACCTATCATTTTTCTCCTGGCACTACATCGCAACAAATTGTCTCTGCCATGTTAAAACAATTTAAACTTGCCACCCAAGATATTTCTTTTAATCATCCTTTTTTAGATCCGCATGAAACGATTATCTTGGCGTCGATTGTGGAAAAAGAAACTGGTGCCGATTTTGAGCGGCCTAAAATTGCTGGCGTATTTCTTAATCGATTAAAAAAGAAAATGCGTTTGCAATCAGATCCCACGACTATTTATGGCTTGCTCCCAGCGTTTGATGGCAATCTCAAAAAAATTCATTTGTTGCAAGTCACTCCATTTAATACTTATGCCATGAATGGCTTGCCTCGAGGGCCCATCGCTAACCCTGGAAAAGCGGCGATAAATGCCGTTCTCAATCCTGAAGCTCATGATTATCTCTACTTTGTCAGTTATAACGATGGAACTCACAAATTTTCTAAAACTTATCAAGAGCATCTTATGGCGGTTGAAAAGTACCAAAAAGATCATCGCGCCCGAAACGGTAAAAGTTGGAGAGACTTAAAAAAATAAATGTCAACGACTATAGTTATCATTATCGTTCTTACCGTTTTATATGCAATCCTTGGGTCGGCCCTTCTCTATTATGTTTATAAAAAATTTATTCAGCTGAGAAAAACTCCTAGAATTGCTCCCCATCATGAATCACTTTTTTATCCACTAGAGTCTCTTGAAGTTAAGTCCAGTTTTTCTGACATTACTTTGTTAAATAATATCCATGTAACAGCTGAATCTTGTTTGCAAAAAATAAACCAACTTAAAATTCAAAAAATTATTTGTATTCATGGTACCTATGTTGGCAATAACCCCTTTCAGTTTAAAAATATCAACCCCACTGTCTCGCAAATTTTTAAAATGATTCCTGAGTTACTACTGAAGGATTTAGGTAATTTTTCTGATGAAACAATTTACGATCTTCAAAGTTTTTTAGGAAGCAAAATTCCCATTTTAAATTTTACTTGGTCATCTGCTAATCATCATTATGCCAGAGTCAAAGGACTCAATGATTTAATTCTTTATTTACATCATTTAACATTAGAAACTCCAACTCAACCTCAAGGCCCCATTTTACTCTTGGCCCACAGTCATGGAGGTCAAATATTAGCTCTACTCAGTCAGTTAAAATCAAAACCAGCAATAATTATAAAAATGCTGAGACTATGTGAATTTGATCTCAGTGAAAAAATCATCGAAAAAGTAACCGAATGGCCATTTTATTATGTCACCATGGGCACTCCAATCCGCTACGAATTTTCTGAACTTGAATCACCCTATATTGTTCATATCAAACACCAAAGACCACTTTCTCAACCAATGGACGCTTTTAACGGCTGGAGACAGACACAAAGTGGTGACTATATTCAAATGTGGGGGACCTATGGATCTGATTTATTGCCCACCCAGAAAAATTTAAGCAAACTCTGTTATGATCTTGATCATTATCTTGGAATTGGAAGAGATATTTTTGCATGGAAAAAATTTGTCGAAACAATTCCGAGGATCCATCCGGTTGGTCAAAATATTCTCATCGATTATGATTTAGGAATAGACCAACAAAATTTTTATAAAACATTTTTTGGTCATGGCCTTTACACTAAAAAAATTTACTTAACAAAATTACTTGAGTTGGCCTTAAATAAATTAACTCCAACATTCTAAAGATAATAAAAGTAAAATGCTCAACTAACTCTCGCTCGATAAACTGACTTTTTATTACATCATTCTTAAAATGACACTTTACTCAAAAAAAACCTTGTACCGAATCTAATGCACCGATAGAATATTGGGAGGTTTAACAAAGCATCTCGAGAGGATGTTTTTAATACGCCTAGTATCCATGTTCAGGGAGGAATTAATGGATAAGAAATGGATCGAAAAACAGAAGTTAAAATTGTTAGAACTAAAAAGCCAAATTCTTAACAATGGTTTTTTACAATCAAAAGAAGACTTAACTATTTCATCTGATGATTTGGCCGATGAAACAGATCTTGCTACCAGTGTTATTAATCAACAAGTCACTTTCAATATTCGTCATCGTGAACTTCATAAATTACGCGAAATTGAAGCCGCTCTTCAAAGAATTGAAGATGGATTGTATGGCGTTTGTGAAGAAACTGGTGAACCAATCGAGGCCAAAAGATTGGAAAAGCAACCTTGGGCCAGGCTAAGTATAGCTGCTGCTGAAGAACAAGAAAGAGAAATGGGATATTTTCGCCGAGAAGGCTAATCAAGTTTTAATTCTGTAAACTACTAGCAGCATCTGCTTCTTTTTGTTTAGCTTCATCAATCGCCTTGATCTTACCATCTTGAGTCACTCTTCTACCAACTCGATACAAAATGACTTTTTCTTGAATACCATCCGATGGAACTTCCTTCCAACCCTGAAGAAAATCTTGCTCGACTAATTGTCTTTTATAAACCGTAACCTTAGTGACTTCTTTTCCTGATCTAAATCCTTTCACCACATTTAACGTTAATTTAAACTTGGCGGCTTTCACCGAATCATTGTTACCAAATGAATCCGCAAAGTTTACTTCAGTGGTATTATCCATCCACCGAGTTTTAATTACACCCGATTCTAAGTTTTGAAGAGCAATATCAAATTTATTCATAGTATCTATAACCGCTTTCCAAGTTTGATTAAAATCCGCTTTATAGAGCTCAGATGGCATTTCAAATTCTTCGGTAATATAACGAAAGTTCTTATAGGACGAGCAGCTTTGAGCTAAAATAATAACTACCAAGGAAAAAACAAAGGACCGTAGGTCTGAATAAATTTTTGTTTTCATCTTTTTATGATACCAACATTCTTAATGTTTGAGGACTACCTTTAAGGACTAATATGACACTTGTAGAAATATTTAATAATGCCCTATCCATTGAAGCTGAAGCGATCAAAACCGCCATTGGCAGAACCAAAGAAGAAGATCTTTTAAAACTGAAAACTCTTTTTCAAGAATTAATCAATTTTAAAGGAGATCTTATTTTTTCTGGAGTAGGAAAGTCAGGTATCGTTGCTTCAAAATTGGCATCCACATTTTCATCATTAGGTCTGTCATCTTTTTACTTACATCCCAATGAGGCCCTGCATGGCGATTTAGGACGAGTGGATCCCCTCGATGTGATTGTATGGATTAGTCATTCAGGCACCACCGAAGAAATTTTAAAATTAATGCCTTTTATACCCATTGAAAAAAAACGGATGGTCGGTTTATTAGGTAATCCCAAAGGTGAGATTGGACGTTATTGTCATTTAATCTTTGATTGCTCAATTGCCAAAGAAGCCTGTCTGAATAATCTTGCCCCAACTACTAGCACGACCTTAGCAATGGCGATGGGAGATGCGATGGCGGTGATCTATGAAAATCTGGCCAATATCAGTCGAGAAAAATTTGCGATTAATCACCCAGGTGGTCTACTCGGTAAAAGTTTAATTCTTAAAGTTCAAAATTTAATGGTTCCTTTTGAACGATGCGCTTGGGTATCTCCCAAAAGCTCTTTAAAAGAAGTTATTTTAAAAATGACTGAGTTTAGTAATGGAGCTTGTGCGATCTTGGATCAGGATCGTAATCTTTTAGGATTAATTGTCGAAGGCGATATTCGGCGTAGTTTACAAAAAAATGGAAACGATTTAGAAATTAAAGTTGAAAAACTGATGAATAATAATCCCCAGGTTGTCGCCGCTCAAGCTTTGGCCTTTGATGCCTTAAAACTGATGGAAGATACCGACAAAAAATTTTATGTTTTACCCGTGGTTGAACATCAGAAATTTTGTGGTTTTATTAGGATGCACGATTTGTTGAAAGAAGGTTTTTCCAAAAGTAGATAACTAAAATTAAGACCAACCAAAAAATAATAAATCCATAAATACCCCAAGAGACAAAAAAAGTTTTAGAAGGATTTGCCTTAAAGGTAAACTGAAAATCTTTTGAAGTCCTTAAACCAATACCAATTTGCTCACTCTCTTTTCCATCGGGATACAAAATAGAAGTAATGCCAGTGTTGGTAGCGCGTATAATGGGAATGCCAAACTCAATCGCTCGCCAATGGGCCAGAAATTTATGCTGGACCTGTTCGGGCATTCGGTACCAAGAATCGTTGGTAACATTGATCATAAAATGAGGAAGATATAACTCATTGTTTTGATAAAATCTCCTCATAAATTGCGAAAAAAGAATTTCATAACAGATTGGAGAAATAAAATAAAAATCATTTTTAGTTTTAAAAACAGTTTCTCTATCTCCACTAGCAAAAAAAGATATATTCGTTACCCATCGACTTAAATATTGATTAAAAAATCCAAACGGCAATGTTTCTCCAAAGGGAATCAATTTAATTTTATGATAAAAATCTTTAACCAAAAAATTTTGTCCCACTAAAAAGGTGGTGTTGGCGGTGGTTTCAAAATCGCTGAATAAATCATCTGTGATCTTGTCGTAACCACCAAAAAATAATTCTGCGCCAGTTTGACCAACGACTTGTTTAATGACTTCAGGAACACTTTCTGGATGAATTTTGGCCCATTTTGAATTCAATCCGCGAGGATAAGCTGTTTCTGGCCAAATGATTAAATCGAGGGCCACTTGACTCGATTTCACCGACTCATCATAGTGAAAATCGACCACTTCCCTCATGGCAGATAAAACTCCTTGTTCGGCACTGACTTTAATATAATTTCCAACATTGGGTTGGACCAATCTTAGGTTAAGTGATTTTTCTTCTGTCTTTTGATTGATGGTTAAAGTCAGCGTGACGTTCAAAACAATCGCCACGAAAACTGCGGCCAGACAAACATAATTAATTTTTTTAGTGCGCCAATAATCCATCAAACTGAAAGTCATCCAAAAAGACAAAAAAGAAAAAAGGGGAACACCGAGGATGGTTGCCAGATAAAGATAAGGTTTAAAGAAAAACCAAGAATGTCCCATATGCCCCGGAAACTGCTGCGGGGTGAAATACTCCACCATCGTCAAAAGTCCGGCCATGACGACACCATAAGCGAGATGACTTCTAGGTGGAATGATTGCCGGAAAAAATCGAGAAAATCCTCTTAACAAAAAATAGTAAACATAAAAATGGGGAGCGATAATTAACGGAAACAATAATCCTAACAAATAGTTTAAAGGCACGGGAATTTGACCAAATTCAGATAGCGTATAAGGAATCCAGTAATACCCCATTAAGTAAAAGCCTAAACAAAAACTTAAAATAACCGCCATATTCGCAGTCAATGAAACTTCTGCTTTTTCCTTAAGAATTGGCAAATGACTTAAAAACAACGCCATACCTAAAACCGGAGTGACGACTAAAGTCGTACTCCATTCGGTGGGAAAACCCAAAGCATAGAGAATTCCACCAATAAATGGCCAAATCCATGCTTTTTTCTTCAATAAAATGCTCATTTTCAGTATGATGCCTTGATGGATAACCTCAGTCAAACCACTTCTCAACCGCCCAATCCCAGCGAACTTACCAGCGAACTTACCAGCGAACTTACCAGCGAAATTACCAACAAAAATAAAAGATCAAGTCTGATTTTTCCTAATATTTCTGAGTCCATGGTCGTTTGTCCCAAATGTCAGTCGGTGTTCTGGAGTGAGAATCAATGTGAGGCCTGCGGTTTTCAAAAGATATCTTCAAATTTTGTTCATCTTTGGGATCTTATTACAGAATTGGATGAGTCTTTATCTTGGTATCAAAAAACATTCCCATTTTTAGTCGGAAGAAAAACTAAAAAAAATTGGGAAATTCGATTATCGCGTTTTGCCTTTTCTTTGATCGCGGATTTGGCCCATAAAAATAAATCACCAAAAAAAGGTGCTCAAAAAATCTTAGAATGGCAAGAATTGATTCGTTTTTTTAAAAATCATCATTTAAATTTTGATTTATTGACGACTCAATTTCATCGTCATTTTGATCAAGATTTAGAGTTAAATATGGTCAATATTCTTTTAACCTCTATTCAAGAGGCCAAACGCCAAAGTTTATCTGAGAATAACTTTGCCAATCTTTGGCATCAAAATAAATTGCTGATCCGAGTGGTGATATATAGTCTACTGGCGTGGGCCGCGATGAACCTTTCATTCTATTTTTACTGATATTTTTATTGGACTTGAAAAAAACGAACTTTTTTCTGTTGAGTCTCTTTTTCTTTTTTGTTTGCCACGGCCCGTTTTTTATCTGCTGCTAATTTGTTTTGCACCACTTTAAAACCTGAATATTGTCCGGCCAAAGTTGCTGCGCGATTAGCATCAAGTTTTCCAGCACTGGCACTTTTTCCTTCAAAGGATTTTACTTTTGCTGCGGCATCGATGATGGTTTTTTTCAATTGTTTCATATCCATTTCTGGATAAGCCGCTTTTATTTTGGCCGCTAATCCACTGACAAAAGCAGTCGATTGACTCGTTCCAGTCATATACCCAGCTCTTCCATCGGGAATACTCGACTTAATTCGATAACCAGGTGCTGATAAATCCACGGTATTTTTTCCCCAATTGGACGAACTTAAAATCGCTAATGACTGGTCATGAGCGGTCACTGTTAAAATATTACTTAAGCGATAACTTGCGGGATAATAAGCATTTTGTTTTTCGTCGATATTGGATTTTTCGTTTCCTGCGGCCGCCACTACCAAGATACCTTTTTTCTCGGCTTCTAGTAACACCGCTTTTTCCTCCGAAGAAGCTTCTGGTCCGCCTCCAGAGTAATTAATGACGTCGACATTATTTTCTACGGCATATCTCAAGGCCTTCACGGTGGATTCCAAATTATCTTGACCGGAAGCAGATGGATTATAATATTTTAAGGCCAAGATTTTTACTTCTGGAAAAACAGAACGAATAATGCCGGCCACATGAGTTCCATGGCCATGCTCATCAGTTGGAGCAGAAATGTTTTTAGAGTTTTTCGAAAAATCTTTACCAAATGAAGTAGCACTCTTTGACCCTTCGATCACGGTCACATTGTCTTTCAAAAATGGATGATTGGGATCAATGCCAGTATCGACAACTGCCACGACGATCTCTTTTTTTAGAGGGAGTTTTTCAACCGCTGATCCTAAATTTATATTGGACTCGGTGAGATTGGCATCGAGTGCCCAACTCATAAACTGCGCAAAAATATTATTGACGTTTTTATCTTGAGTCGTAACTTCACTAGATTTTTTGGTATCAGTTGGATTGACGGTCTTAACCGTTGAATTGACTGCATCAGCGAATATAGCAGGAGAAGAAATGATCAATGCCAATAGCAAATAGATCATAACAGTATTACGAGGAAGATGAGAGAGCTTGTAGCGTAATTCCTTCATTTGATTTTAACTCCTGCTGGCATTAATCAGGGAGATCTTTCAAACCAAAACTTTATATAAAAGTGGCCTTCAGTATCCCCTGTACTTAGGATTACTAAAGCAATCTAGCTGCCATCTTTTTCCATCTTTATTCGAGTAGTTACCATCAATACAGATATCACGAACCGGCAACTTATACCATGACTGTCTAAATTTTAGACATATTTACAGGCTCCCTAAGCCCTTCAATTAACTACTTTATTTAGGCTTTTGTGCATTCTCTAATCAGGCCTGAGCTACCCGATAGATGATTCGATTAAAAAAAAAGTGATAAATGCAAAAGAGATAAAAACAGTTTCGATGATCAACCAAACGGCCTGACTTCATTTTGATTTTTGGATGATGATCAAAATTCAATTTTGTGGTGATACATTTCTAGAAAAATCCAAGGCCCCTGGTACCATCTAGTCAGGTAGTCATGGTAGTCAGGCCAGCAAAGTAATAGAAGGAATTTGTGCTCATCACATTTTTCTTGTAATGGATTTTTTTTATTCTTGATCCAAAAATCAAATCGAGAATTGGCACTAGGTCGCCCCCACATTGAGCAAATTGGCACTAGAGGAGATAAATGAATTTGTTAAGCTATGGAAATTATAATCTTGTTTTGCCTTTTTTTTGGCGTGAAAATTGCTTTATCTTTTAATGATATGGAGGATACTCCTGTCACAGCAAAATCAAGGAGGATTTGATGAAATACATGACTAAAATCATTGGGCTGTTGAGTTCGCTGCTAATGCTTATTTTTCTCACTGGATGTTCTAGTTTTCTCAATTCGAGGAATCCATCAACCTCGGATATAGTGGAATTAAATGAGATCAAGGTTTCAAAGCATTTATTGCAAGAGCATCAACTGATGGTAAAAAAAATAATTTCACGAACTGATTTTCTAGAAAATTAAATTATTTTTTTTTGTTTCCATTTTTCTTTTTGGTATTGATCCCTTGCTCATATTGTTTGAGAAGTTCCGGATCAATTTTTGAGAGATCGACGGTTTTGAGAGAATTTTTCATCGCTTTATATTTTTCACAGGCATGAACACCGCCAGTGCTTTCCACTGGAACTTTTTTTCGACCTTCACTCATCCACGTGACTTCGGTGCCACAATATTTACATTTAGACATAATAGGTATCCTTTGAATTACTTGCGTCTTTTGGGAGAACTGAATCTAATTCATCGAGATAGTCTTTGTCGAGCGATTGATGGTTCGCCAAAAATGCCTTTTCGCCTCTTCACTGCCTGCCGGAGAGGTTTTTTTGGTAATTTTACTTAGGGCGTAATCAATTTCGGGGAAAATATCAGCATATTTTTTCTTATCGGCCATACTGAGGAGTGGTTCTTTGGCCTTTTCAAATTCTAAATCCCCTACCGTCTTAATTACCGTTTTTATAAGATGAGTCCTTTTTTGTAACTTACCATGTGTGTAATTTTTTTTGTCGTATAACATCGACCATACTTTGGGGGCCTGTTTTTTTAATTTGAGGGTTTGAATATTGGTTAAAGATTGAGAACGTACTAACATCGATTTATCATCAAGCCCTTTGGCGTAAATGTGTTCAAAACTTGTTTCTTTTAACGCCAATAATGTTTTTAAACTAGCAAGTCTTAAAACCCAGTGTGGATGTTCCACAAATTTAGCAATAAAGGGCGCTGACTTACTGCCCATGATTTGCCCCAATAAAAAAGTGGCCATCCAACGATTTTTATCTGGATATTCTGTTCCCTTCATCACTTCAATCAAAGTTGGAACTGCTTTTTTTCCTTCATTGTAAATTTCTTTTCTTAAGGCAATAAGTTCATCATTTTTTTTATAAACTTTTTTAAATTTTTCAGTCAAACTTGTTTTAAATTGACTGGCAACCATGGGAGCTGGATTCTTTTGAACCGCTGCTCTCACTGGCATAACCATGATTAAAATTCCTAAAAATATAAATCGAGATCCATAAAAATTCATGCGAACACCTTTGCTATAGAGATGCTTTTATCCAAGCATTTTTTCAAACTCTGACAATAAATCTTCTGCTGATTTACCTTCTCCATCAATCGCTGGAGTATCGGCCGCTGCAACCTCTGCAACTTCGGCTTTCGGTTCTTCCACCGCTGCTGCGACAGCTGCTACTGCGACTGGTGCGACCGCTTCAACCACAGGTGCCGCTGCTACCGTTTCGCCATCACTACTCTTACCTTCTAATTGTTTTTTTAACTGTTCATTTTCTTGCTGCAGTCTTTTTAGATTCGCTAAATCGTCTTCGATAATTTCATATTCTTGTAATCGATCTTTTAAATCATCGCGTTCTTTGGTCATTGCCAACAACTTATTGGCCATTTCAGGATCTTCAGATCCTTTCGCCGCTGCTTCCGACAGTGCTTTTAACTGTTTTTTAAGGTCGGCGTTTTCATTGACCACTTTTTGATGAATTTCTTCCGGCACTCCACCGACATTTGATTTTCCGGCTTGATTTTTTAGACTGGCCACTAAGGCCTCAAGTTCGGCAATCTTTTGATCTTTAGTAGAGATCATAAGCCTAGCTTCATTTAAAGAGGCCAAAACACGATCATATTCTTCTTTGGGAATTCCCGAGACGCTGGTCATACTATCAAGAGGTAGAACACTCGGAGTTCCTCCTCCAATATCTAAACCTCCTCCACGAAACAAAGAAGATTTTAAAGAATTCGAATTTTGAATGATTGAATCTAAATAATTTTTTACCACGGTCGCTGGTATTTGATGAGATAGCGCTTGATAACGTCGCTTGTTTCGCATCCAATAAAGAGCCAGGGCCGCGACGATCATCAATAACGATGCAATCGCAATTTGTAATATAACGGAATCAAATTTGGTTAAGAATTGTAGAATTTCCATCTCGTTTCCCTCCTTGGAAACCAACCAATTTAATTGTCTAACGCTTCAAAATTATTGTCAATAAATGACAAGGTTTAATCGATCAATTCAACTAACTGAGAATGTAGCTCGGGCAAAGAGACTAAGAGATTCGGTGAAAATGGTGTAAACTCCCGACCTTTAAAATCAGTTATTTTTTTTCCGGCCTCTAGGCAAATCAGCGTACCCGCCGCCACATCCCACGGCGCCAGGCTTCTTTCCCAAAAACCATCGAACAATCCGCGAGCGACTAAACCCAAATCAAGTGCAGCGGAACCAAACCTTCTGACTGCACGACAACGATCCATAATCCGTTTAAAACTTAAAAATTCTTGTTT
>JBIKWR010000214.1:0-4326 GCA_044356225.1 Bacteriovoracaceae bacterium
TTTTTGTTAGTGCCATTTGAAAAAAATAATTCACCTTTATTTTTTTCAAAAATTAAAAAACCAATCGCAGACTCGGCCCATCTTTTTAAAAATAAAGCTCAGAGCAATTCTGATGAAAAATTAATCGTCCGAGAGTGGGGGGTGGCATTTTTAACTTCAGAATCACTATGAAGCATCAGACATTTATTGCTCTTTTTTATGGAGCTTAAATGCCTTCCATGTTTTGATCGCTTCAAAAGTTCCATCAGCTTTTTTTCGATAGGGGTTATCATCAAAGTCGCGATAATTACAGTCAGATTTTTTAGCATTTAAACAATCTAAGTCCATTTGGGCCTTTATGGCATAAAGATCATGTTTAAATTTTTCTTTTATCGAACTATTTTCAGGGGCTTTTTCATAACTAATCATCATGAGCTTAAAAGTGGTTTCTAAGTCTCCGGTCGCCTGCAATTTTAATTTTACCACCAGACTTGGTAAGTAGGCGGGAGCACTTTCATGATATTTTATTTTATTTAACAAGGTGTAGGCGCGTTCATAGTTATACTCTTCAATAAAAAAGTGAATACCTCCTTGCATATTCAAGAAGTAATCTTCAGGATGAATTTTTAATCCTTTTTCATACATATAACTTGCCCCTGGCACGTCATCTTTAATGACCGATAAATAAATTGAACCAAAACGAAAAGCATCGATAAATTTTGGTTCTAAATCTGTAATGGTATCAAAACGGTGGAACATCCAACTGTTTAGATCTTGTTGTTTATAATGTTCGAGATCTGATTCAATCAATGTTTGAATCCATAATAATCCACTGATAAAGCGACGGTTGCCTAAATTAAAAAATAGCACAAAATCTTTTGAAAGATTCATCGCCGATTGTTGTTTGGAAACTTCAAAATGAGGTTTTTTACTTCGCCCATTCATCACACTGGTGATCACGAGCAAGACAGTCAACAATGGTAAAAAAATGAGAATGTTCTTAAAAACGAGAATGCGATTATTTTGAATGAGGTAATGTTGTTTCATCATAAAATTGTAATCGTAAAAAGAATTTACCACAATTGGGTTCTTCGGTTAGAATACTAAGATGATTGAATTTATTAATGTGTCCAAACAATTTAGTGTTGATTTTTGGGATGAGCCCTTTACCGCCTTAGATCAAGTTAGTTTTAAAGTGGGTGAAGGTAAAATCGTCGGATTTTTAGGCGCTAACGGTGCAGGAAAAACCACTTCGCTTAAATGCTTAATGGGTTTTACTCCGATCACCAGTGGGGAAATTCATTTTTCGCCAAAACTGGGAAAAAATTCTAATGAAATTCGCTCTCAGATTGGCTATTTACCAGAGCGTCCTTATTTTTATCCCCACCTGACGGGTCGAGAATTTGTGACCTATATGGGGAAACTTAATAGTGTTAGTAAACGTGATATTCACGAACGAATTGGAAAGTGGTCGGCACGTTTTCGCATCGATTTTGCCCTCGATCGAAAGATCAAGACCTATTCTAAAGGCATGCTTCAGCGAATTGGTTTTTGCTCCGTTTTGGTGCATGATCCTTCTTTAATTATTTTAGATGAACCTTTGTCGGGCATTGATCCCATAGGCCGCAAAGAAATTAAAGATGTCATTGTCGATTTATACAATGAAAAGAAAACGATATTTTTTAGCAGTCATATTGTTCCAGATGTAGAAGAGATCTGTCAGACGGTGGTTTTTTTAGAAAAAGGGAAGTTAGTTTACGAAGGGTCGATCGATCACCTGATATTAGAAAATTTAAAGCCAAACTATACCGCCAAGGTGGAAAATTCCCAAAATATTCAGTTGCCAGGGTTACTCGAGCGATCGATGGAAAAATTTTCATTTTATCAGCTAGAAAATAATCAAAAAGATAGTTTTATCGAAAGCTGTTTAAAAAACAAAGTGAATTTACTTTCAATTAATCAGAATAAAATGACCCTAGAAGAAATCTTGTATAAAGTTCGTCACGGCGTGGAGAAGTAAGCGATGTTTTTAAGCCTCGATCTTAAAAAGTGTTTTGTCGTTGCAGAGTATACTTTTAAAGAAGTTTTAAAATCAAAAGTCTTGCTTAACGTTTTCTTTTTAGGCATTGGACTCATGGTTGTCACATTTGTCGGATCAGAATTTACTTATGGTGTGCCAGAAAAAGTGGCGATTGATTTTGGCTTGGGATCACTCTCATTATCCTCGATAGTCATTGCTATTTTAATGGGAGTAGGATTGATCAGCCAAGAAATTGAAAATCGAACTATCTATATGGTTTTATCAAGACCTATTACTCGTACCACATTTTTGATTGGTCGTTGTGCCGGATTAATTGGAGTCTTAATTTTAAATATTCTTATTTTAGGAATTATGTCGATTTCATTTTCGCTCTTTTTAGGAGGCCAATTTTCTCCATTGATTCCTTGGGTTCTCCTTTTTTCAATCTTAGAGGCGATGATTATCCTCTTAGTAGTTATTTGTTTTTCACTCATCACTAACTCCACGATGACCGTCATTTATTCGTTTGCCATCTATGTTTTGGGCCATGCCATTAGTGAAAATCAATTGGCCATGTTTGCTAAAAAAAGTCCCATGTTGGGGCATCTTTTGCAAGGATATGGTTTTGTTTTTCCCAATTTTTCAAAACTGAATATCAAGGATTTTATTTTATATGAGCAAAGTTTAGATCCAAATTTCCTCTCATTTGCGCTGGCTTATGGTTTGCTCTACATTGTGGTTTTAATTGTGGTGTCCTGTTTTATTTTTAATAATAAGAGCCTCGATTAAATGGAAGTTTTTCGCATCTTTGCGGGAGTCTTTGGTCTACTGATTGGTAGTTTTTTAAACGCCGTTATTTATCGCATGCCTCGAGAAATTAGTATCGGAGCACCTAGATCCAAGTGCCCTCACTGTCAAAACATCATTAAGTGGTATCAAAATGTACCAGTGTTTAGTTTTCTTTTTTTGCGAGGAAAATGCGGCAGCTGTAGAAAAAAAATTTCATGGCGATACCCAATGATCGAGATCATCACCGCCATTTTATCCTATGGTATTTTTCCTGAAACTATTAACCAAACTTCGCTTATTTATTATTTTTTCTTCTTTTCAATTTTTTGTTGTTTTCTCGTACATTTTTTTATTGATTTGGATTTTCAAATCTTGCCTGATTCGATCAACCTTTATTTGGCCGCGGTTTTTTTGGCCTTTGCTATTTTTCATCATCCTTGGAAATTTTATGTTTTTGGTTCCCTCTTAGGATTTGGTTTTCCTTTGGCGATCACTTGGATTTTTTATAAAATTCGCGGACAGGTGGGACTGGGAGGAGGTGACATTAAACTTTGGGGGGCACTGGGAATATATTTAGGTATGATTGGTGTTATTCAAAATATTTTTCTCAGTTGTATGTTGGGATCGATCGTTGGAATTGGTCTGATGATCATAGGTAAAATGAAACGTGAACAACCCATGCCCTTTGGGCCCTTCATCATTGTCGTTTCTTTTTTTCAAATATTTTTTCCCGATACCTACCAAATTTTCTTTAATAATTGGCTATCTTTTCGCTAAGAGTCAAACTTGCTCCACCGCTTCGACTATATGTATAATTTCTAAAGGATTGATTTCAGAACAAAAGGATTTGTTTGGCCAAGTTCGATATTTCCGATTTGTTGACAGATGTTTTAAAAATTGGACCTCGAAATCTCGTGGGTCTCGATATTGGCCTGCATTCAATTAAAGTCTGCGAATTAAGCGAATCCAAAGGGTCATTTAAAGTTGTTCATTTTGCCATTCACGCTTTGCCTGAAGGCTGTCTGTTAGATGATGAAATTCAAAAACATGATGAGCTAGTTGAAGCTATTAAAGCGGCAATAAAAAGTGCAGGCATTAAAAATAAAAATACCGCAGTGGGATTATATGGCCCTAACACTATTTCTAAACGATTAGAGATGGCGACGTCTTCAGTGCAAGATGTGGAAGATCAAGTGCTCTGGGAAGCAGAACAATACATCCCCTTTGGGATCGAAGACTCGACCGTTGATTTTCATATTGTAGGTCAAAATTTAGGTGGTGGAATCGGAGTTTTAATTGCAGCTGCCCGCAATGATATTGTCGCCGCTTTTTCCAATCTCATCGAAGAGGCCGGGCAAAAGTTTCGCGTGGCTGATTTGCAGCTTTATTCGCTAACCAATGTTTTTGAACACGTCCAAGAAAACTTAATTCAAAAACTTAAAGATGAATCAGTCGTTATTTTAGATTTTGGAGCGCAGAAAACTAATTTAGTGGTCTATCGTCATCAGTCTATAATTTTCACCAAAGAAATTAACGTT
>JBIKWR010000066.1:0-14415 GCA_044356225.1 Bacteriovoracaceae bacterium
TGGGGAATTCCTGCTAAATTCATTTTTCTTAGCGGTGACGCGAGATTAATTTTTTTATTTACGAAAGATTTTAAATACTCCAAAACGGCCTGTCGTCGGCCCCATGAAAGGCCAAGACGATCAGGCCCGAATTAAGGAGAACTATCTTGAATACAAAACTAACGAGTCTCTTCTTTAAAAGTATTAAAGAAATTTTTGTTATGGGCGCAAAAAGCTTGGGCTTTAGTTCTTGTGGCCGGCTGCTTTTTGGCCTAACTGAGTGTGGTGGGGAATTCCTGCTAAATTCATTTTTCTTAGCGGTGACACGAGATTAATTTTTTATAAAAAAATTAAAAGTAGAATACTTTACTCAATAACTATCTTTAATAAAGAATTCCATAAAGGTGTGAAATGGCGATGATTTATTTTTAGTTTGACTTCCAGAGTACTCCACGTGTGATTAAATATCTTTTGTTAATAACCTTACAGGTATTGTGTGCCACTCATTGTCGATTAAAAGGATGAGTTAATCGAGAATACTGTAATCGTAAATATTTCTGTTTCCGATGGTGGCGTTTTGAGCATCGACTATTTTTAGATAAAAATTTTCTATTTTTTCATCTTGGTTGTCGCGGATGAGTTGAATGGGGATACTGATTTCATGCTCTCCCGCAGGGATTTTGTGGTCTAAAGTTTTAAGATGAAAATCCTCACCAAAAATTGCTTCTCCACCAGAAATTTTCAAATTGAAATGAATGTTTTGATAATATGGTTCGCTTAAGTAAATCACGACATTGGCCTCGCCGTCACTTTCATAACCCGTACCTGTACTGATCATAAATGAAATTTCAGGCACTGAACGATTTAAGACTTTAAAGGATCGTTGTTTTTTTTGTTTTTTTTCAGGTTCATTAGAATGATTAATTTTCGGATTGGATGTTTTTTTAACTTGTCCATTTTTTTGATTTTTGGCATGAGGTTTATTATGATCTTTTTTTATCACGGTGGGTTTCTTCGTTAAGGTGCTCCAAAAGTGTTGAAAAAATTCTTGAGTGTCTTGGATTGGAGAACAACCAGAGATAATCACTCCAAAAATTAAGCAAAGAGGAGCTTTTAAGAAGGTCAGGATCAATCGGGGGGAGAAAACTATCGTCATCTTTATGTTAGTTTTCATTTCTTCAGCTTAGCGCTATCCAAGAAAGGCAATCTAGAAAAACGCAATCAATTTATTTAATGCTCATAATTGTGGAGACTTAAGTTGTTTTTTGGTGTTTCAAAATTTGTTATCGCATAACAAAAACGACCAGAATTAGTGGCACCCGAGGCGCTCATAAATGTTTTTTCATGGATCTTTGTGTTTTTATCATTTTTGGTTTTCTACTAGCTGATAACTCAAAATTTTAAAATAGTTAGCTAGGATTCTCTAACTCCCTTCAAATGATTGTGAGAAGATCATCAGACTTTCAAATTAGCAGAAGTGGCCAGACCTCCCTTTGCATAAGGAGTCAGATGGTCCAGCTGCAAATACATTGTTTCATCACCGCCTGGATACTGACACGTATGGGAGTCACGTTTTAAAACCTCGTTTCGCAAATTCCCTCTAGCAACACGGGCGAAGGGACTCGATATTGATTCTTTAACCGGCATCTCCGTTAATTTTTTTATTAGCACGTATTTAAGTAAACTCATTCGTAAAAAGAAGCTGCAGCTTCTTTTTACTCTACGTTTACTCAGCATCAACGGATTTAGGCGATTCAATTTCGCTAGCGTTTCATCACTCAACGTCACTGACATTCTCTAAGAAAGTTCAGAAGTACGCTGAATAAAATCCTTTCATTTTGGTGGCGCATTTCATTATCGTCAGATAATAGGCAAACAGTTTTACTCGACAACCTTTTTTGATAAAGAACCTGAATCTTTTTTTTAACAGAGGTCATTTATCAAAACCGATATTTTAATCCCACAGCGGCTTTGACATTGGTCAGATCAGTGGTTTGATTCACACCATTGGAAAACTCTTCACTCGAGCTGTTAGACTCAATTCCCACTTCCGCGAGCACCAAAAAGGATTCATGAATGGGGGATTGAATACCAGCTCGAACATGAGGAAGCACCAAGGATCTACCGGCGGTGGTTTCTCCTTGAATTTCTGAAGAGATCGTTCCGTAGGCGACACTGGCCCCTAAATACAAATTGGCATTGAGGGCTGTCATTTGAGGCAAATGAAAACTTAGATCGAGCAATCCTAACAACCTGGTGGTGAATTGATTAAAAGTTTCGCCCTCTATCGCCTCGGCATCATAACGAATACCAGCGCCCCAGAAAAAGTATTTGTTGAGCGCTTTTTGGTAAAAAATTTCATAATTGTTGGCCTGACGATTAATCTCTTGATCGGAAACATCAGAGGTAGAATCACTAATGGTTTTGGCGTAATGAGTTTTAAAAACGATAAAACTGGGCAACTCAATGGCGATTTTTTTCTTTTTAAGTTCGGAATTAATTTTCAACTCTTCTTCGTAACGTTTGATATTGGTATAAATTCCCTCCAGCGAACTATTGTATTCGACCACTTCATTTTTTTTAAAGGGAATTTGCACTTGAGGATCGACCACTTCCCAAACCGCGTACTCGCGATTGACGGCGGTGGTTTTGGCAAGCAAGGAGATGGATTGCGTCGTGAATGTAGCTTTTTGACCAGGAGTTATGCCCGATTGTTTTCCCGTGCGCGTGACAAAACTTCTTTTACTGGCGGAAATGGATTGGATGACCACTAATTCAAATGCCAAAACCAGTCTTCCGAAGATTAATTCGAAAAGTATCCCAACCGTTACCAATGCAAAATAAAGACGAGAAAATTTCATATCTAGCCTTAGTTTACCATCTAAATTGCCAATTATAAGTGGCATCATTTTCTGTGATTTTTCTGCCTCCATCCTTAAAGTGTCGTTAACAAAATGAATAAACGATTTCATTCACAAAACTAAGCAAATTTCTACATTCAACGCGATTTCAGGAGATAATTGACTGTGGTGTTCGGGTTTTAGTCTTAATTATAAAGACTGTAAATTTAATCTCAAAAAATTAAGTTCCCGACTGTTTTTGACGATAATGAAGTTATTAAAATAATTGGAAAAATATAATTTTCTCATGGACGTGCATGAAAGATTTTAAAAAATTATTTTTGTCATTTCCAGTTTATCTTATGACAATACTTTTTCTTGCTGGTTGTGTCACTGATCCCGGCACTGTTTCCAATTCTTTAGGATGTGGAGATAATCAGTTTTTTGATCCCATAAAAAAAACCTGTATTGCCAATGCTTCTCCGGATAGTACGCCGATTTATACTTCTCCATCGACAATTCCATTAGTCGAGGATGTGACACCCTCCGGAGCAATCGATATATTTTACAACGATGGTGGAGGAGATATTGCCACGGATTGCGATGCGATCAATGTTCAGCCGGCAGCGAGTATCAGTTTTACTACTCCAGGAGATACATGTTCTTGTCTAGGTGGAGTTTGTCAGTTAACTGGATTCACTTTGGTGGCCAATTTTAATGGTGTTGGACAAGTGCAAGTTAATTTTACCGACGAAGAGGGCGCGGGCGTTTATAAAACTGTTCCGATTACGGTGCTGAATGTAGATGACTTACCGGTGAATACTGGATCAAGTGTCGATCTTACCGACAATGCTGGCAACAATAGTTTTGTGGAAGATAGCGAAAAAACCATCACGCTCAACTACACTGATACCGACAACGATCAAGCGAGTACTGTCACAATTAATTTTAGTGCTCATTCGCGATTTTTGGTTCCGAAAAATATTGATAACACCAATTGCACTTTTGTTTCGGCGGATGTTTATACTTGTAATTGTGTCGCCGGAACTTGTTCCATGAAGATGACCCCAGAGTCTAATGTGCATTTATCGGATGGTGCAGGTGATGTGACCGATGAGTCTTTCACTTATTTTGTAACGACCACAGGTGGTTCTTCTACTAGCTCTTCCGTCAATTATACCATTGAACCAGATAATGACGTACCAGTGAACACTCTCACCACTTTCACCATGAATGAAGATACGACGGGATTGGGAGCGGAGAACGTCACCTTAACTTATACGGATGCCGAAGGTGCCACCGCCACTTCTTGTGCTGTAACACTACCAGCGACGTTGACCCAATCTATCGCTTGTAATTGTGTTGCCGGTGTCTGCCAAGTGGGACTCGAAGTAACCACCGCCAATTCGCAAAATACCGCGACTAATCCTGGAGCTTATAATTTTACTTACACTATTACTGATGATGGGCTCGATGATAGTTATAATGATGGTGATGGTAACCAAACAAGTCCAGCAACCACCGTGGTCGTAACCATCACTCCGGTTAATGACTCTCCAACCATTGATGATACTGAAGGCGATTTTGATTTAGATTTATTGACCACCACTTATAACGCTGAAGATGAGGATGTTCCTTTCACAACGATTCCGATCGTCGTTGATGAGGGAGGTGCGAGCGACGAAAATAGTCAGGCGGTGACCATTACGGTGACAACATCAAACTCATCGATTGTCGCTCGTTCAGGAATTCTGATTTATTATGATTCAGATGACTCGGGTTCGGCCATTCTTCCTGCCGATGAATTTTTAGGAGATGCCACTACCGCTCGGATTATAGACACCGCCGATGTGGTGCAAGCCGACAATGTTGGCGCTCATCAGATTTTTTTAAGAATCACTCCTGTCGCCGAGGCGGTGGGTTCAGTGGATTTAACCGTTGAAGTGAATGATGGAACATCGACGACACAACAAACTTTTACGGTTGTTTATAATGAATATAATGATCTTCCGGAAATAAATGCCATGGCGGCGAGAAAGTGTAATTTTAGTACGCAGGCGGTAGTGAGTAATTGTTCAACGAGTGGATGTACCGCCACCTCAACTCCTGATGGAGTGATCTCTACCAATGTTGCCGGTGCACTTTTTTATGTTTCAACTTCGAGGCAGTGTTACTACACCAATTGTCTCGATGCCGATGCCGATGGCGATTGTGATGGCGGAGCGGCCAACAATTACTGGGATCAGTTACCTCATAACGATTGTCCGATCAGTGATGGTGTTGCCGCTGGCGCTACTAACAATACTTGCCCAGGAGCAAAATGTGTTGGAGAGGGTTCACCTGGTGAAAATTTAATAACCGCATCGGCAGCAGGAGTTTATTACCTCGATGCCAATGCTAACAAATGTTATCTCAGCAATGCTAGTAATGCCTGGCAAATTTATCGCAGTAAAAAACTGTGCCCATTTTCTGTTGGTCAATGTAGTGGCGCTGATTGCAAGGGGACGGCCTCTCCAACTACCGCCGGCATAACACCCTCGGCGATCAATTTAATTTTTTATGATCAGACCAATGATTTATGTTATCGATCGACGGGTACCGCCTCAAGTGCCAACTGGACGTTACTCGAAATGCTTTGCCGACCTTCTTTGGCCTCGGCAACAACAGGCTGTACGGGTTTTTCTTGTTTAGGCAGTGGAAGTCCCGCCGGCGTTGTCACTCCCACCGCCGCTCATCAATACTTTTTTGATTACACCAATGGTGCATGCTACACATCTTTTAATGATGGAACTTTTAATAACAGCGACTGGGTGATTTATCGCGGGGCGATTCCCGATATCAACGTCAATGAAAACTCCACGTTTGTCATCACTGATCTAGGGATTGATGAGGGTGGGTTTGGAACAGTCGAAGATACAGACGAATTATCGATTAAAATTACTAGCAGCAATACCACTTTGTTACCCACCGGGAACATTAATCTTTTCCGCGGGGATCAAAAGCTATTAAGAAAATCGCTGACCAGCAATACTTATTTTGATCTCAATGATGGTGCCACTTCTAATGCAGAAACTTATGAAACTTTATCTTTAGAAGTCAGTCCGGCCGGTGGCCAAAGTGGAACCGCCACCATTACCCTCACATTATGTGATGGTACCAATGGTTGTGATGGGACATTTAATGCCGCCAACGATGACGAAATGAAAACAACCTTTAATGTAACCGTCAATCCAGTGGGAGCGATTCATGGAGGATGGAAAAATATTTTCGCCAAAGGACAACGCCAAGAACGAGGTAACACTACCGATGTGGCCACCGTCACCATCAGTTGGAATGCCTTTACCATGGCCGGAAGTGGCACGGGATCAGCGGCGACTATTTTAGGATACAATATTTTTCGCCGCGCCTATAACGCCGATTGGGATTACTCCTCTCCTTTAAATGGTTCAACCCTGATTAGCACCTCGGCCCTTTCTTACTCTGATACGACCGCCACACCCGGCAAACTCTATTTTTATGAAGTGCGACCAGTCGATAGTGTCTTTCGAATAGCTACCGGAACTTCGGCCTCTTATCAGCGAATTGCTATCATTGTCCCTCCCGCCAATAAAACTTTTGTTCACCGCTGGATCGTCAACAATGAAGTCTGTACGGCGATGGGTGGAGTGGTTGATCCTAATAATAATTATCGTTGTCCTTACGAAGGGCCAGGTCATGTCTTTATCGATGCCAATGTGAATAGTAACTATACCGCAGGCGAGGCGACTTATTATGATCTCTTACATGATCTGATCGTGGATAGTTATGAAGCAGGCTGTCCTTATACTCGACCGCAAGATGATACTAACGGTCGCTGTGGAATTAATGGTTGTATCGACAATGGAAATCCTAATTCTATCGCGGGATATAGTGCCGCCACTGCTGGCCTAATTTATTATGATCGTTCATCAGGCACTTGTTATCGCAGTAATGCTGCTACCTGGATTGCTTTTAATGCCGTCAATTGGACCGTCAGCGCACCCGAGGAAGATTTTCGTCGACCTGACTTGCCTCCCATTGTCTTAGTTAATCGCGCGACGGCAAATACTTTTTGCCAAGAAGCGCCTGATGCCAATGGAACTTCCGGTTTAGATATTTTAGGAATTGCTGGCAATGATGACTTGGGAAATACCGCTGGCCATGTCGGGGATTATTTAGCTCAATTACCATCGAGAAAAGAGCAAGTGGCAATGAGTGCTTGGAGTACGACACTCACCGATGCCATTATCAATAGTTATGAAACCGGTCTCTCACTTTCAACTGCTAGTTCAAAATGTAACTCCACTGCCGCCAGCGGAGTGGCCGCCAACTTTACCGATGATGCTTTTCCCATCAGTGCCTTTAGTTATACTCTGGCTGGCACGGCCTCCAGTGGTATTCGACAACTGACTACTGGCGCGACCTTAACTTTAAACTGCTCATCTCGTTTTGGAGCGCAAGACTTGGTCGGCAACGTCAAAGAATGGGCCAGTGATCTTTTTACCTGCTCCGATGGAGTGGTTGGGCAAGATTATTGTTTTGCCACTTCCAGCGACCTGAGAGTGAATGAATCAGCGGGCACCTATACCACTTATAATTTAGGTGGTGGTGCCGATCTCATCGGCCCCTGTGATAATGATGCTGCTGGTTCTAGCGATGGTTGTGATGGAGGTCTAGACACCAGCTTAAGCTCCACCAAAATTGAAGATGCTCCTTCTACCTATAAAGCCGATGGATTTATTTATCCTGTCGGACTGCCAGCAGAAAGTGATACCAGCACTGGCCTTGGGGTGAATAATATTTTTCTCACGATTGGATCAACGCCAGTTAATGCCACTAACCTCCATGAGGATGCTTGGTACTTTTTTACTCATCATCTCGGCTTGGCCATCAGTAGTGCGGCCAGTGGCATGGGACTGACCTATGGTGGAACCGCCGATACTGCAGATCCCATCTCTGGCGACAAGGCGGGAAGATGGAGTGTGGAAATGACTCCGATAACAACCACCTCAGATAATTTAGGATTTCGCTGTGTCGCTAAAGCGCGGGCCTTTCAATGTCCATACTCCATCGTCGATGGCGACATTACCGAAGCGAGTTGTGGCAGTCGCCGTGGCTGCGTGGGCGATGGTAGTCCGGTGGGTGTTCTCAATCCGACAGAAGGTGCCATTTATTGGGATGAAACGAATGAGCATTGTTACTGGCATGATGGTGCGACTAATGCCGATTGGGTTTTAGTGCAAATGAATTGCCCGGTAACATCTAACGATTCAGTCAATACCGTGGTCGAGGCGTGCGATGATACGGGGACAGAGTCAGGTTGTGTGAAAAATGGCCCACCAGTGACAGCGCCTACGGCGATTGGCAGGTTTATGTGGGACAATACCAATCGAAAATGTTATATCAGTACCGGAGATAGTGCTGCTATTGAGTGGCAAGAAGTTCAAAAATAAAATCTAGGTAGACTCATTGAATTCTTTTTTACCAAAAAACTTTTTAAATCATTACTGGGATCAACGGCCCTTGCTAATAAAGAACGCTTTTCCCCACATCGCTCAGTTAGCAGATCCCAAAGATTTTATCGAAATGGCCGGTGATGATCTTTTTGAATCAAAATTGTTACTGATGGCCAAAAAGTTAAGCGCCTGGACTATTAAACAAGGACCTTTTAAATCTCGCGATTTAAATAAGAATAAAAAGTTTACGCTTTATGTTCATAGTCTTAATTGTTTTTTTTCAGAAATTTATCAATTAGAAAAAAAATTTGCGATTTTACCATCATGGATGTTTGACGATATCATGGGTTGTTTCTCCCAAAAAGGATCCAGTTCCGGCGCTCATAAAGATCGGTATGGTGTTTTTATTATTCAAGCGCAAGGTCAACGAAGATGGGATTTAGATGACGGTAAAAATAATCAATGGGTGGATAACACCGATGTTAAACTTTTGGCGAACTTTAAAATTAAAAAATCCCTAGTCTTAAATCCAGGAGATCTTCTCTATATCCCTCCTGATCTTGGACACCGGGCGATTTCGCTCAAGGATTCAATTTCTTATTCGGTAGGATTTCGCGCTTTTGATCAAGAAACCTTAATCAATGATTTCCTCGCCTACAAATTAGAAAATGCTCACGCCAGTGAAAAAATAAACAAACCGTTTTTGCTAAAATTAAAAGTCCAAAAAAATGAAAAAAAACTTAATCCCAAAAATATTTTAAGAATCAAAAAAAATCTTTTCTTTTCATTGACTCAAGAAAGTAGCTTTAATGAATGGTTAGGAGTTTATTTAACTAAACCCAGAATTGATTTTGAACCACCAGCAAAAATTGTTGATCTCCAATCTTTAACCACGGCCTTAAAACGCCAAAGAGTTTATCGTCACCCTTATTTAAAATCCCTGGCCTTCGGGCAGCGATTTTTTATTGGGGGCAAAGAGTTTTCAAAAATTGACTATTCGTTAGTCAAGGAGATGGTGAGCAGTGATCCCACCAAACCCATTTTGTTCAAAAAATCGCAGCGTTTTATAAATGTGTTAAGACAGCTTTATGGCGAAGGGATGATAATTTTTGCTTAATTTTTTACCGCGAATTCTTGCAGATATTTAAGAGGAATCATCGCCAGTGTTTCTTCGTGACAGGATTCCAGCATGATGGGGCATGCATGGCCAGCATGATAGGCCTCTAACCAACGGCCAGCACATAGACACCAATGATCCCCTGGCTTGAGTCCGGGAAATTGGCCACCCGGCACCGGGGTCGATAAATCATTGCCCGCTTTTTTAGAGAACGCCAAAAAATCGGCGGTCACCACACAACAGACTGTATGAATTCCTCGATCATGATGATCCGTATGACAATAACCATCGCGGTACCATCCGGTCATGGGATCACAACCACATTCATGAATTTTTTCACCTAAGACATTTAATGATTGATGCATGAAAGGGATATAACATGGTTTTTTTAATAACGCACGTGGGGCAGGGTATCATCTAACCAATAAGCAGTGTTTTCTTTAATCACTAAGAGCTCTTCAAATTTAACGCCCACCTGACCTCTGGCAATATGAGGCTCGATCGCCCATAGACCAACACATGGTCGATCAAGAGAATTTTTTGTCCAAAAGGGAGAGCTGGTTTTGATCTTGTTTAAATGCCGAATTTTTTGGCGCGCCAATTGGGCATAAGCGGGGAATTCAAAACCCATCAAGGCGACCTTGGGGATCAAGCTGGATAAAAAAAGCGCCGGTAATTTTTCCACTTGATGGCCCAAAACGCCCAGTGGATAGAGGGAATGAACATTTTCGTAATTAATCGCAGTTAAAAATGAATCAAGTTTTCGATAAATTTCGCCCATGGATTTCTCTTGTAAAACCAGCTCAAGGATCATCTTGCGCAAGACTGGCAGCAGGGCCAAGGCCTCATTTTTTTGCTGTGAATTTTCAGATTTATCAAAAATAAAACTATGTCCGATATCAATCATTAAATCATGATAGATTGGAGCGACGTCAAAAATGACGGACATGCCTTGCGCCAATTTTTTTTTAGTGGGTAAAAACTCCTGTCCTAAATGCGGAAGTTCAAAACCAGTTATGTGCAGTGGCCGTTTAAAATTTAAAAACCGCGAGCGCTCTCCAAACCAAACAAAGGGGCGATGAAAATAACGTGTAATACCTTGATGGGATAATTCTTGAGAAATGAGTTGGGCGGCCATTTGTTCATCCATTCCTGCATAAACGTTGTCAGCAATTTTTTCGAAAGAATTAAAAACTAATTTCTGTAACTGTTTAAAGGCCAAAAGGGTGTTTTCGTCTAATGTCATTTAAGCGACCCGACTAGAAAGAGAATTTAAAACTTGCTCGGTGATTTGGTCCATATCATTTTCTTTGGCGGGATGAAAATGGGGGGCAAGATAGCGAATCATTGCCACAAATCCTTTGGAAAAAAGTTTTTCGCGTTTAAAGAATAGTTGCCGAAGTTCATTGAAAATTTCTTGCCTTTGAGGTTGTTTTAATAATCCATCTTGTTTTAAAAAGTCGGCGGTGCACATGATGGTTAAGGGAGTGAGAACCATAGAGGCGATGATTAAACCTTGCAATCGCAAGATATAAGACGAATCCACATACTGTAAAACATCATACGCCACCGCTCGATGCTCAATTTCCTCTGCCATATGCCATTCAAACAGTTTTTTTAACTCTGGTTCTGCCTGATGAAGAAAATGGGATTCAAGTCCTAACTTGGAAAGCAAAAAGGTAAAATGCTCGAGCGCTGCCGTCGTGGCCAAATTGAGTTTAGGACCAAGTAAGGGTTCTAAAACATCCTTGGTGAGCAGGGAGATAAACTTGAGGTTTTCATCGATGGAAAGTCCTTGAGAACGCAAATTTTCAAAAAATTTTTCGTGTTCTTTGGCATGCTGCGCCTCTTGCGCCATAAAGGTCAAGACGTCTCTTTTTAACTCAGGGTTTTGAATTTGATGGAGATATTTTTGCAGACTGCGGATAAAAAATTTTTCACCTTCGGGAAAGATCAGCGTGAAACTGTTACAAAAATGCGTTTTGAAAGGGGAATTATCCAGCCAATACTTTTTGATATTTTTTGCGAACTGAAAATTTTTCGCTCTAAATGAAATCAGAAAAAGTCCCTCGATTCTTAGCTAAAAAGGAAAGTTAAATAGTCGGACATGGTTCAAGGTCCATGCTCTTTTCTATTGTAGCTAAAATCTGCGTCTAAGGGCAAGAGGAGTTCATTTGACTAAAACAGTCGCCCCCTTTAGCATTTGAAAAACTCATGATCGTTAAAGAATGGAGTATGACCTATGAATTTTCTCGAAAAAATCCAAAAAAAAATTCAGGAAAAGCAAAATGAGTTGGTGAATCCTTTCGATGATCAAAAAAAACCAGGATCAAAATTTCCTACTAAGGCAAAAGTCATTTCTCTTCTCAATCAAAAGGGGGGAGTGGGTAAAACGACCATGACTTTTCATTTGGCGCACGCTTTGGCCAAAAAAAACTATCGAGTTCTGTGTCTAGACTTAGATCCGCAGGCCAATCTTTCACAATTTTTTGGTGCGACTGAATCAGCGAATGGTCATCATATCCTTCATCTTTTAATTAATTCTGTGCGCGAGTTGAAGGCGATCCATAGCTCGGTGATGGTTCGTGAGTTAATTCAATCGAAGCATGGGATCGATGTCATTGCCTCGGGAAATTCCTTGAGTGCCTTTGATTTGACTTTTGCCGGTATTAGTTCACCTCGGCAATTAGTGCTTAAAAAATTTCTGGAACAGTCCCAGCTTTTAAATGATTATGATTTTATTTTGATCGATGGCCCTCCGACTTTAGGTTTAATCGTGGTCAATATTTTATGTGCCAGTCACGGAATTTTTGTGCCTTTTGTTCCCGATCGATTCTCGCGCGCTGGCATCGAGCAATTGGCGTTAACTTTAAAAGACGTAGAGGAGATGGGTATTTCTCAAACTCCTAAGGTCTTAGGTTATATTCCCAACTTACTCGATCAACGACGACGATTAACTCAAGATGAGTTAGATAAACTTCCCACCCCATTCGCTAGTTCAAGTGATGAGTTATTTTTTTCTAATCGAGTTCATCTGGCGAATGCTTTGGCCAAAGGAAAATCGGTGTTTGATTATGAGGCGAAGGAGTATCGCGATCTGCAGGATAAATTTTTGGCCTTGGCCGCCAAGGCGGAAACATTATTAAATCCTGACCCACTTTCAAATTAAGGAGTTTAGCATGAATAAAAAAAATCCCCTCTATGTGGTAACCCAAAAAGGTCGAGTGGTGGAAGAAGCAAAAAATATTGTCGATGCCTTGATTAAAAAACTAGGTTTAACCCCGACCCTCGAGTTATGCCAGTCGATCCTGCAAACATGGTTAAAAATATTACAAGATTTTGTCAGTAACTACGCTCGACTCCAAGTGATCAATCAATGCTGGACTGAGTTTGAGAGCTGGTGGCAAAACATGCTACAGAATTTTTTTGCTCTCTACCAACAATGGATGCCCAAAGCGAATAATCAATCTTCAACGATAACTAAAATGTAAAAATGGAAGGAGACGCTGGTGCTTAAGAACTTAAAAGTAGGGACTCTTTTTTTGCTTGGCTTTTTGCTCTTGGCCTGTGGAGATGACTCTCCATTTAGCAAAAGTTCACAACGAAAAAAAACCGAAGAGTTTAAAGGCAAGGATGAGTTAAAGGGAGATCCCAAAGAGTGCCTGTCCGTTTTTTCACTTCATAAAGCGATGGTTTTAGGCTGTGTGGATCGAGGACTAAAAATTATTGCCGAAGGGCAACAACTTGAATTGTACGAAAATGGACTTTTGCCGCTACATTTGGCCGCGGCTGCAAAACGCTCTGAATTTCTTAAGGGCCTGTTAGCTCTAAAAAACCTCGATCTAAACCGCCTCGATCAAGTGGCCGGAAGAAAATGGACTCCTCTAATGTATGCCATCCAAGAACGACAAAGTGAAAACTGTCGACTTTTACTTGATTCCAAAGATTTAAAAATTAATCAAACCGATCAACGTTTACAAACAGCTTTGATGAAGTCGGTGCAATCGAAGGAAAACGATTCGTCATCAAAAATTCTTAAATCGATAGTCGCGGATCTTTTGGCCCATCCTGAAATTGACTTAACTAAGATTGATGATCTTCATCGAAATGCTTTTTATTTATTGGTGGAACATCTGTTGCGATTTGATCAGCTTTATTTGTTAAATGAGCGATTAGAGTTATTAAAAATTTTTATTGATCACCCCCAGGGATTTAACATCAACCAAGTTTCCTTAAATAAAAAGACCATACTCGATTTGGCCTATGAATACGCCGATGATTTGATCATCAATTTTTTACTGGAAAATGGGGCACAAAAAAGTCGGTAGTGGGTGGTTGGACAATATTTTGTTTATGTATTTCACTGTATAAATGCATGAAAACACATAATTGTTTAATTATGTTTAACAAATAGCTAAACAATGGTATATGATAGTCCGAAGACCTCGAAACAATTAAAACAAATACAAAATATTTAATCTTAAGGAGTTGTTATGAAAGTTTTATTAACTGGTGCCACCGGATTAGTGGGAAAAAATTTAATCGAGTTTTTAATTGAGCAGCAACATGACATTCGAGTTTTAAGTACCAGACCGGCCAAACAAGTTAATCTTGGCCCATGTCCTATGGAAGTTTTTTCTTGGCAACCAGAAAATAATCAAATTGATCAAGCAGCACTTAAAGGGGTGGATGCCGTTATTCACTTAGCGGGAGAAAGTGTCGCCGAAGGTCGCTGGAGTGAGGATAAAAAAAATAAAATTCTTCATTCACGGATTCAAACCACCGGTCTCTTAATCCAAACCATTAAAGATTTACCTCAAGATCAAAGACCTAAGCATTTTATTAGTGCCTCAGCGATTGGGATTTATGGTGATCGCGCTGATGAGATTTTGACTGAAAATTCCACTTATGAAACTTCTCAACCCAGTTTTTTGTCGCACGTATGCCAAGAGTGGGAAAAGGCCTCTAAAGATCAAGTTCCTGGGATGATGACTTCCCATGTTCG
>JBIKWR010000062.1:0-14727 GCA_044356225.1 Bacteriovoracaceae bacterium
AACAACTCTATTATTTTTTCTTATCAAAAGTATGTCGGTGACAACCATCTCTCTCACCACTCCTGAAGGGATGAGATTACCTGCAAGCTATATCGAATCAGCAGCAGAAGAAGCGGTTGTCGTTAGCTTAACGAATTCAATCATAAGTGTTGATACCGAATCCATTATGAAATATGAAAATTATAAATTTGCTAAAAGAGATATTGCTTCAGATCAACGAACTCTTATCCCACTAGAAAAAGTTTTGGCCGAAAAATATTCTAAGCGCCAAGAAATCTATGTTGGTCTTGAAGATGTCAAAGCCGAAAACATTCCAGCTCCTAAGCTCCTGATTCAAGCCGACAAAGAACTACCATTTGGCACCATGAAATACCTTCTTCATACCGTTGCCAAAGTTGGGTATACTGATTATCAGTTTATTGTACTCCCAAAAGAATAATTTTTAATCTAAAGCAAACTCAGATTTTATTACCAAAATATTTTACAGAAGTTTTTACTCAAAAACTCTTAACACCTAAGGCCTCCATAATATAGCGGTGCTGGTTGAAATTTTTTTTAGGGAAAAGTATTTTTGTCTCGATAATTAAGACTTTTAAAAACAAATTTCAAAAAAAGTGCCAACTATTATTCCCGACCATTTAGCTCGGAAACGTGCTATAATATAAGTCATTTCATTATTTTAAAAAACGTCTTTTAAGGAGGCATTTTTTGAAACTTGCACTCAATTTGACTGGGCCATTTAAACTTAGTTCCATAGAAAATGCTCATTTTAATTTATCACAGTACATTCATGAGCATCCTCTAACTTCAAGCATGCCTTTGGCCAATAATGGAGCTGTTTCGTTTCACTGGGGAGATTGGGAAAACAGTTGTCAATTTCTCTTTGATCTTTTGAAAAATAATCCGGAGGAACAAAATAAACGCCTTAAAGAATTAGATCTTATCATTCAATCATTGAGAGACCAAACGGTATGGGTAAACAATCGAGAAACGACAATGAAAGTGACCCTGCTCGATTTGTATCGTTCCTATAACTCGCCTGAAATTCGAAACATCTGGTTTAATGACGACAAAGAAGTGTTGCAAATTAGTTTTGCTGGAGAGATGGGACCTTATGTGCCTATCAGTTCCATGCGTTGGTTTCATAAAGAAGCGTATTCATGTTACGTCTTTAAAAATATTTTACAGAAGCAAAGACAAAATCGCAGCTTTAGGCTTGGTTTTCAATCTCCAATTTTTTGCCAATTTGATCAACAAGTCATCGATAAACATAATATTAGAATTCATCAAATTATGAAAAATGGAATTCTTTTTCGCATAAAGGGAATTGAATCTTTTAATCGTTTTCTCGTTTCAAGTGAAGTTATCCTACAGTTTTCCGCTGATTTGTTCAAAACATTATTGAAGGCCAAATCTGGTCAAGATATGACTTCAATTTTAAAAAATGAATCAATCAATTTACTTAATTATGGATCACAAATAGAGTTTAAAATCTATCCTCGTGAAGTGGCGGTTAAATACGGAAACTTACACGGTCAAAAACTTTGTATTGCCGACGATTTTTATGTTTTTATCTCATGGGAAGATTTGCAAAAAAATTGTACTGATTTAAAATTCTCGGATTTAATGGACATGTTTGTTCAATCTGCTGAAAAAATATTTACCAAAGAACTAAAGAAAATTGCCTAATTCATTTCAGAAGAATTTGAAAATAAATTAGGTTAACTTGTATTTTTTTCCTCTAAAAAAACTCCAGACATCTCCTATCATCATTATCTTGTTATCATTAACGACTATCCCACTTCCATCTCCACAGGCATAAATGGGATGATTACGTTTATAACTTTCTAAATTGAGTTCATGAATATAGCGTCTAGTGTTAGTAAAATGCGGGTAAAATTCAAATGAGACTAAACTCATCGCCTTTAAATTTGTTAAAGCTACTTCATTGTCATCAGCATCAAATACGGGAAAACTTGCAGTGGAAATATTGTTCGTCATGATAATCGCCCCAGCACTCATTCCGGCGAGCACCCCTCCGGCCGCAACATACTCTTTTAATAAATGAAGAAAACCACTCCGTTTAAGATTTTTTAGAAAATAAAATGTATTTCCACCCCCTAAGTAGATCACGTCACTTTCTAAAACTTTTAAAGCTGTTACATAATCAAAAGGAGTATCGATCGGAAATATATTAAACTTCCTGACTCCATAAAATGAAAAGTGTTGAATAAATTCTGAATAATAAACATTTGAATCATCGTAACAAGCAGGGATAAATGTAAATAATGGATCGGTGGATTCAATTAAGTGAAACAGCTCAATATCGATGTTTTGGTTTTCATCGCGCTGGCCTCCACTATAAAAGACTAATTTCATATTCCTTCGCTAAAATCTTTTACAATGTCTATTAATTGTTCTTTGAGGCCTTTTAGTTTTTTATCTAACTTTGAATCAGTTTGAAGACGATTTTTCTTTTCGGGGATAATCACTTGATCATCGATGAAATCTTCAATTAGTTTATTTAACTGATGAATTGTTAACTCATCTTTAGATTCCATTAACTCATTGGCTATATGGATAATAGAATCTCCTGTAACTCTTTCATACCGATTGATCACATCGTTGCGCCAAATGAGCTCTTGATAAAATTTTTCCCGACTACCTGAATAATATTTTTGCGCTTTTTTTAACAAGTGAAAATATAAATTTTGAAACTTTTCAATTCGTTTTTCCATGGTGGGATTAAGTTTTATACCTAGTTTCTCAGCATAACTTGACTTAATGATTTCTAAAAAATGAGCAGCACCTAAAGGTGATTCCTTCTTATAAAACTGCCTTGGAAGTTCTCTTAAAATATCTCGCATACAAAAGATGGCATCCTCGGTGATACCATCTTCTACTTCTCTTAGCCCACGTTCAGTTGTGGTTTTTTCAAAAGCAGAAAAAACTTTAAATAACTGATCAATTGGTTTTTTATCGTTGAGGAGAAGCTTTTGAATTATATTGTTGGGATGTCCTAGTTTTTTGACAAACATTTTTGTTCTATTTTCTTCGTATAAGCGATCAAACTCATTCAGCATTGGATGATTTGAGAATTGTTTTATGTTTTTCTTTTTTTGGTTGATTAAAAAATCGGTTAACTGAATAAAGCATTGAACAATATATCGGGCCTTACTTTTCTGCTCTAAAATTGTCGTCGACCATCGATCGTCATCATCGTAACGATATTCATGATGAAACAGTCCAAATTGCCTAACTGATCCATAATCTATAATTCCACCATCCATCAGCACATTATCCCCATCCCAATCGAGCCAACAAAAAATATAATCATTTTCAAAGCGTGCGGTGGTTCGAGCAAATGTTTCTGTCACTTTTTGCAGTAAAAATTGATATTTATTTTTTATACTATTTAAATTTTTCCAAATTTTATTTTTAATTTGACGATCGATATAATAATCAGTTGCCGCCTTTAAACGCTCATAGTTTCCCTGTTTTAAATGATTAAATAAATGAGAAGGACGAATTAAGTTATGGCCGGCCCTGATATAAATTGAAAGATCCCCTTTAAATTCAATGACCGCTAAGCTTCTTTCGGTTGCAATATTGTTGCGATGAAATATTTCACTAAAAATGGCGGCGGTAACTCCATCGAGCACTTCAGCATAACCACAACCATAACTAATACTTGGATCTCCCGATTTAAAATATTTTCCGGTTTTGGCAGTGGCAGGACTTAAACATGTTGCACCTGTGCCACAACTGGAAACATCCCAATACTGTCCTTTTGGGTCTTTCACTTGACCATTCCAAATTGATCTTCCATCTCCTGATGTTTTTCCAGTTTTACTAGGATGCTGAAGTTGTAAATATCGAGTGGCCATATACTTTTTTGGCCTTAAATCTAATTCTGGAAATTTTGTTTGATGTTTAAGGTCATACTCATTAATTATTTGAATTGAAAAAGTATCAAGAATGGCCTCTTCTAATTTTTTATAAAGTCGATGAGGATGATCTTGCGAGATAAGACCCATTTCTTTCGCTAACTCATAATTAAAATACAAAACTCTTCCACCATGGCGTTTTCTCACGGCATATTCAACATAAGCGCCAGGAACCGCCGTTTTAAAAGGATGATCACCATCAATCTGATTAAATTGTTCGTAGTTTTCTAATTGAGGATTAAAACTAGACGTAGTTTCTTTCGTAATTAATTTAAGTGGTCTTTTTTCATCCATTGTATTCAAATTCTATCTTATGATTAAATTTTTTTCTTTTTTTTTAGGCCACTTTTTTTAGATCTTCATCACTCAAGGTCCCATTATCAATCAATAGATACTCCGTCCAAAGAGCTCTTAGATCTTCATCACCATAAAAATTGGCCAAACGAATGACAACTAAGTTCATCACATCTTGATAACTTAAATCTTTTGCTTTGGAATTTACGGTTAACTCTAAAGATATTAACTTGTTGATTTCTTTGACTGGATCTATGGAATTTAGCAAAAATCCAATCTGAGTAATGACTCGATCAAGCGAGAGATGACCATTGCCTTCAATGGAAATTTCTTTGGTTTCAAAATCTTCATTTTTCTCAAATTTATCTTCTTTCACGATCATACCTCTTGCCTCCTGCTTATCGAAATATTTTTGTTCCGACATAAATGAAGTTAAATTCTTTAAAAAAAGAGAAAAAAATGCCTCCTATTTTTTTGTAAATTTATATGTTTTGAGATCAATTTCTTTAAACCCGATAGCTTGTTCACACATAAATATTTTTTTTTAATCATTTAATATCTTGGTTAAAAAATGAGGGGGGGAAAATGTTATTTAAATCCATCTTAATCATTCTATCACTATCTGGGGCAAACAAGGCAGTTGAGGCATTCGAAATCGGTCAAAAAATTAAACTCGATAATATTCGTCTGGATTATAGTCGTCCATCAGGACGCATAATAGCTGACCAGCTTCGTCTTGATCTTCCCGATGTAGGATTATCATTTGAACAGTTGGATGGAACAATTGAAATCCTCGATAATAAGTTAGTTTTAGCGATTGATTTGTTTAAGTTCTATTTAAATCAGTCTGATTTAAACAACCTTGAATTTGCCAAAATTGAAAACCTTAACTTAGAGCATGATGCTCATTTACTCGCTCTTAGCTTCGATCAAGTTTTATTACCTGCAATGTCATTGCAAAATGCTTTTGCCAGATGCCTTTCTCCTAATCAAGCGATCAGCTCTATCATCGATCTTTGTATAAAAAGTGGACAAGTTAATTTAGAGCAACTGAATTTAAGTGCGACCTCGAGAACCCAAGACTTTTTTCAAAATTTCATGCAAGAAGTTCTTGAGCAAATTGATCCTCAATATTCACTAAGTGCTAGAAATATCGAAAAAATTGAAAATATAAAACTTAAAATTAGTGAAGGAAACTTTACTCTCAACGCCAAAGCGGATTTTGTAATAAATGTAAAAATGACCATCGAAGGATTAGCGATTCACTTGCCAAATGAAAAGGTTATTAAACTTGAAATCCAGAAAGCAAAAGCAGGAATTATCAATGTAAAAAAGAAGTTACTAGATGAACTAAAGTCGGCCAATATTCCAAATATCCAAGTCCAAGGGGACAATATTTACTGGTCATATTAGTTTTTTAAAAAAAATTTAGACCCTTTAATGAATTAGCCGATTAAACAAGATGTAAAAAGACCAGTTCTCTGGGCTTTAAAACTATTAAGTTATTTAAGTTAAAGAAGTTAAATATTGGCACGGGAGCTCTATCGACATGGGTGCTTTTAAAATACTTGAGCAAAACCACTTAGGCTATAGTCTAATTCATACCAATATAAAAGAACTTAGCTTTCTCAGTATTGCTCCTTGTGATATTTATACTTATTTTAATGGAAATTTTGAAATTTCCATTCCTATAAATACTCCGATCAATAAAGACTTAATCAAACGATTAGTCATGGGTGGCCGATGGCAGTTTTTTGTTCATCACAAAGAACGAGAATTGATTATTTTTGCCAACCAAGAAAAATTAAGAAAAATCACTCGATCGATCTCTATTGGCGATGCCATAAGTAATTGTAAAACCCATGCCAACTTGCTTAATCTCAATTTATCTTTTGTTTATGACTCTCCTTCCAATGATGAGTATCTTAATTTACAGTTTCAATCGGTCAGAAACTTAGCGCAGTTTCTTTTAGAAAATCCCAAACTTCTTAAAGACCTCTATTTACAAATTGTAGGCCATACTTTTCACTATACATTATCTCAACCCTTGGCCTCTTCTATCTTGCTTTTGGCATTTTTAAAAAAATCCTATCACTTTACTCCCAAAGAAATGGAAAATCTTTTTCTCACAAGTTATTTTAAAGATATTGGCATGAGCACTTTATCCAGGGAATCACTCAGCAAGCCTGAACTAAATTTAAAAGAGAAATTAGCACTGAATAATCACGCTCATCAGAGTAGCCTAATTCTTGACGGCAGAATTCCTTTAGGACCTGCTTATCTTGAGATCATTAAGAATCATCATACTCACACGCTCTTAGATGATGATGAACATGATGATGAATTTAGAAATGATTCCCAACAACAACATTCTAAAACAATAGATGGCTCAGTTTTGTCAGGTATAGAAACTGGATTAGTCGCAGCGATGGATACGATCGCTGCCATGACTAGTGATCGTCCGTATCGAAATAAAATCAGTCTGTATACTGCTCTTGATATCGTCAAAGAAAATTTATCTGCTCGTTATCCTCAAGAATTCAAATTTTTAGTTCAGTTTTTTCAAGGTTTTTTGAAGTAATTTCTTTCCAAAGCGTTTGGAATTTATTTAAATCTAAGAAGGAGCAAGTGAGAAGCAAAGGAATGCGACTCTTCGGTATTGTTCTTCTTTCACAAATTGGTATCTAAGGAGGGATCCATGTCTAACAGTCCTGTCACCGGTATTATCGAAGAAGACAAAGTTTTTATTGATTTTGGCGAACATGAAGGTAAATCAGTTTTAGAAATTTCTGATACTGACCCTCTCTTTTATCAATTTCTCATCGAATCACGAGAAGACGGAAATTTTAGCATCCGTAGAGACAAACAAAAATCTTTTCGACTCTACGTTAATGAACTTATTCAATAATTCTATTTTTGAAGGAAGAATCTAACTGATTCTTCCTTCTTTTTTTAATTTCTTATAATGGCTTTCAATATTAATCTTTGCATAGGGAAGTAACTGCGGATCAATCTGATGATAGATCTCACCCAGAATTTGATCGATGGATTTACCTATATTTAATCCTTGAAAAACTTGCTCTTCACGTTCTTGTCGATGTTTTAAAGTTTCAATCAACCGATTCACCCCACCAGTGGGAATTCCATGAGAGGGAAATATAATATGAGGATTTAACTGTATAACTTTTTTAAGCGTAAAAAAGTATTCGGTCATATCTCCTTCTTCTCCTCCTACGACTACAGTTCCTATCCCTTGAATGAGATCACCTACGATAAACCAAGACAGATCTTTTGAGTATAATCCAAGATGGCCGCGATCATGTCCGGGAATCGCCATAACCAGGATGTCTTGGTCCAACCACTTTCCAATCACATCTCCATCTTTGATTTGAATAACTTTTACCTCTTTAAAAAAATTTTGAGCATATTTATTTTTTATCCTCTCCATAGAATCTGAAGAAACGAGAATCGGCACGTTTAATTGCTTTGCGATGACTGAGCTGTATTGAACATGATCAAAATGATGATGAGTTAAAAAGACTTTGCCAATCTTGAACTGCTTAAGAGTTTGCAAAAGCTTTTTTAACTCTAACTCATTCTTAGGAGAGGGATCGATCAACAGTGTTTCGGCCCCTGCTCCAATAACAAAAGCATTAGTTCGTTCGGCGGGAGGAAGAGTGTTGGAAAGTGGCATTAATTGTTTTACATGATAAAGAGATTCTATCCATGGAACATGAATGGCTTGATCATAATTAAAATCAAAATTATCAACAAGTTTGATCGTGGGATCATTATCCAATTGTTTTAATAAATTAAGGATGGGAGGTACCAGTAGCATTTTTCCAGAGTGATAAAGATTTAAAAAATCTTTTGGGTTTCGCCACTCTCCTGTGGCAGCTTCATTGAGATCTATCGTGAACGATACATCACTACTCGCCAGTTCAATCAAAAAAAAATGAGTGTTAAATCGATAAGGATTAAAATCGGGGGTAACTGCCAATCCTAGATAGTGGATTGATATAGTCGTGTTCTTGGTTTTTGATTCCGCCAAAAAAAAATTAAGCTCTTCTTTAACTTCACGACAAAGGGCCACGATCAACGCCAATTTAAGATCAAATGACAATGTGTTTGGAAATCCTTCAACTGCTAACTGAGTTGTTTGGTGAAAATCTTCTTGGTCTACTTTTCCACCAGGAAAGGCATGATATCCCGGAAAGGCCTTCAGAAAGTTTTGTCTTTTCACCATGAAAATTTCTTTTTTTGGATTCACAAAGACGGCAGAAACGGCCTCAATTAGAGAGTTTTTCATGATTTTCCTATGGCCTCGGCCGATTGATATCTTACTTGACGGTATCCTTTAACACTATCTAACTTCCTAACGTCTTTTTCACTTAACTTATGAATGCCTTCAGTTAATATTTTTTCGCGAATATTAGTATTGATCAGTTTTTCTTTTTTATGCCACAAGGTCAGTATCTTTCTTAAAAAACGGGCATGACGCATAAGTTTTATCAAAATCATGGGGGGATGAATATTAAACTCCCAGGTGAATGGCCCCACGATAAATTGTGGTCGATTGATATGTTTAACTTTAAAATTGCGACCAAGTTTTTTAAAGTTCATTTGATCTCGAGTTCTTTTAAGTGGTGAAATCATTAAATGTGAAACCATCACCTCGTCTTTAATCCAGTAAGTTTTAATCAATACTCTCACTGCTTTTTTCAGAACTTCATGATGATAATTGAGATAGAGTTTTTTAAGGTGGACAAAAATCTCCGGGAGCTTTTCACCTCGATCATAAATCAATAAATCATGGAGGTATTGCATTTGAAAATTCTGGTCGACGGTCTTTTCAAGATCGATGGATTGCCATTGTTTTAAAGCTTGATCAAATTTTTTAATGAGCTGCTGGGAATTTTCATAAACTGCACAACTGTCTTTAAGTGAATCACAGAAAAGTTGATATTGAGTAGAAATAGTCTTCTCTACTAATTGATTTGGTATTCCCTCATGACTGATCAAGAGAGATTGATAAAGCTCCCTTCCTGCAAAAAAGGCTTGAGAGTTTGTCTCCCATTCATAACTAGGAACTGAATCACGCAAAGCTTGTAACATATGCTCTAACGAAAAAGGTAACTCTCCAGCTTGAAAAACATAACCTAAAAGAAGCGTTGATGAATAGACCGATTTTCCATAACGATCAAAACTAATTTTTTTAAATTCCTCAGCAGCAATTTGATTTTGCAATGATTGTTTTAACTCTCGCCATAAATCTGCCGCCGTTAATGGATCAGAAACTTTTTCATCCTCTAACAAAACAGATAAAGGAATTTGAAAGTTTTTGTCGCAATAAACCATGCCTAGATTGGCCAAATACTTAATCGCTCGCGCCGCTTCTAATAAATCTGGCGAAAGAATTAATTGGCAGCTTTTTTCGGCATTAATCGCGGCATGCGATTTTCCTTTTTTGAAAAAAGATAAATGAGAAATTACACTTCCATTTCGTTGGGCCAATCCTTTTTGATCGACAAATTTAAAATCTAAATCAAACTCTTGAGATTGATTTGCTGCCGCGGCTGCTAAGACTCTTGAAATCGTTGTGACTCCACTACCCCCAACACCGATCACGACAACTTGAAAATCAGTTCCCTCTTTAACGGTGTTTAAAGTTCTTTTATAATTTGGCAGGGGCAAAGATCGGTGATTGATTTCAGCAGCAGAGGTTTTTAAAAATGTTTGGTATAAAGTGGGGTGATAATCCTTGATGGTAATTTGCTCAAAACTGGGGCAGGCCTCAATTTTTGTACAATAGCTATCATTCACACAAATTTGTTGATCAATAAATATTTTCGGTCCATAGGCATCAAAGGTTTGAGAAAGACCAGGACATCCAGTCGCTTCAACACAAACCCGACAATCCTCGCATACATCGGTATTAATCTGATAAACTATTTTGGTCTGAGTTTCATTATTAGCAAAGGCAACTTGGTCTTGCTTTTTTTTACGGGCAAACATTGTTAAGGCACATTCTTTATTGGAAACAATAACTTTTGTTCCGGTACTCATGACGGTTTTTTCAAGTAAATGTCGATAAAAATGTCGATCACTAGGATTCACTTCGATTACCGAGGTAACACCTAAGCTTTTCACGACATTAAGAATATCTTGTTTAGGTCTAATCAAACCCTCCACGCTTACTCCGGTTCGAGGAGTCATTTGGTGGCCGGTCATCGCTGTATTGTCATTGTCTAATATGATGTAGGTAATGTTATGAGCACTTTGAACTGAATTGGAAATGGACGTCAAACCTGAATGAAAAAAGGTTGAATCCCCCATCAAGACAATCGATGGATTCGTAGCAAACAAATCACTACCTGTGGCCAGTGCACCACCTTGCCCCATGGCCGATAAATCATGCATTTCTTTAAATGGACTTAAAAAGGCCAAAGAGTAACATCCAACATCTCCATGTGATAACAAATTGATATTTTTTTCTTTTAGCGTTTGTCGTAACTCTTTCATTAAACTTAATGTTTCACGGTGAGGACAACCAGGGCAAAAGGTTGGGAGTCTTGCTGGAATATTAAATGATTTTGATACTAATGGATCACTTATCTGACTCGCAATTTTACCATCAATTTGAGAGAGAACTTCTTTTAATTTTTTGGCGATGATCTCGTAACTGAGTCCTCCAAAGGCCGGAAAACCTAATTGGTTTTGAGGAAACTTTTTTCCCCAAATGGTCAAAGATAAACGATGCTGATTAATAAAACTCATCAATTCATCTTCTAAAAACCCTCTTTTTTCTTCGACCACAATCAATGTCTCGAGAGATTTTAAGAAAGGAAGTAATTTTTTACTGGTTAAAGGATAACTACTGGCCAATTTATAGAGGGAACATGATGCTAAGAGATTTTCTTGTTCAAAAAAATGTTTGAGCGTTTCAAAAACTCCACCAGCACTGATCACTCCAATTTTGGCGGATGGAGATCCCCATACTTGGTCCAGATCAAGGTCATTAAGAGTTTTAAGAACTTTGGGAAAACGAATCTCAATCATTTTTTTGTCCGCCAAAAAGGAATTGGGCGGCACCATCACATTTTCTGATAAATCAAAAGTGGTGGTATCGAGTGCTTTGGGAATTGTTTTCGAATTATTTGATGGACTGATCTCCACCAAACCTCCTCCTTCGGCCATAAATGTAGTGAGCAAAACTCCCTGATAAACGGAAGATTCGCGGGAAATTTGTAAGGCCACTTTCATCCAATCTTTTAGTTCTTGAGGAGTCGCTGGCTCTAAAAAAGGAATATGAAGATGTTTAAACAAATAACGAGAATCGGCGGGTGTAGAAGTGGAAATTGACCAAGGATCATCTCCTACCACAACCACCACTCCGGATTTTTCCAACTCGCCGGTTTCTAGATTTTTAAGTGAGGTTCCAGGGTTGGCAAAGTTTCCCACCGATAAAGCATCGGCCGCCACATGCAATCCCATACTTTTCATCGCCACTAAACAATTTTGTCCTGCCATTTTTGCACCACTGGCCATGGCGGCGGCATTGGCTTCCGAATTGGCAATGACCACGCGGATACCTTGAGATTTGAGGTCATTTTTCATGCCATCAAGTACATTAAAAAAATCCGCCAAAGGAGAACCTGGATAGCCCGTGTAGAGTGAAAAACCCGCCTCTAAACCTCCTTGGACTAATAATTCATTACCATTAAGAACTTCACACTTTTTCATTAAATCACCTAGCAAAATAAGAATTTGAATTCCTGTGAATTTACCATTTTCAAGAGCAGGAGGGAATTCCAAGAGCAGGAATATGCAAATCTAAAGACTTATTGTCGATCTATTTGTCTCAATACTTATAAAATCACTCTGCCCTTGCCGACTTTTTGCAGGACAGTTGTTATACTTTTTTTTTATTAATTTTTTTAATGATCAGTTTTCCAGGAGTTTTTGTGATTCAAAAGTTTGAGTTTATCTCTTATACGACGAGCAATAAAGTAGCAGTCATCTCTTTCAATCGTCCCGATTGTTACAATGCTATGAACCGCACGATGAAGTTGGAAATTATCGATGCTTTGAAAGAGGCGAATTATGATGATCAAGTTTTTTCGATCATCATCACTCATCAAGGAAAAGCATTTTCCAGTGGTCAAGACTTAAACGATCGCACCGTCAATCCTGAGGAAAAAATTGATCTTGGCATGACCCTCCAAACCGAGTGGAATCCGTTGGTCAATGCGATTTATTCTTCTAAAAAACTGGTGCTCGCAGCTGTGAATGGAGTCGTCGCGGGTGCGGGTATGAGCGTTGCTCTCACTTGTGATTACATTTGTTGTGCTCCTAAAACTAAGTTTGTCAGCGGTTTTGCACAAATAGGTTTATGCCCCGATGCGGGATCAAGTTTTTTATTTGCCCAATCTCTAGGTTATCCCAAGTCTTTAGAGTATTTTTTATCGGGAACACCACTCATGTCAGAAGATTTGTTGGTGCTCAATCTCATCAATCAAATCAGTGAAAATCCTTTTGAGAACGTCATGAATTACGCCCAAAAATTAAGTTCACTCCCACCTTTAGCGGTCTATGCCATTAAACAAAATTTAAGATACGCCCAAAATCATGGTCGAACTGAAACCATCGAACGTGAAACCCATATTCAAAGATATTTAGGAAACACCCTCGATTATCGAGAGGGAGTCAAGGCCTTTATTGAAAAAAGACCCGCCCAATTTAAAGGTCAGTAATGCATGAAACAGTTCTCACCCAAAAAAATTGCAGTGTTTGGAGCGGGAACTATGGGCCAGGGAATCGCACAATGGTTTGCGGCACAAAATGTTCAAGTTGAAATCTATGATGTGAATTTTTCACAAGCGGAAAAAGCTTTAAGATCGATTGAGCAAAACCTCATCAAACTGCGACAAAAAGATAAAATAACTGCCGAGCAATTCGTCAGTCTACAAAGTTTATTAAAGGCCAAAGAGTTTAAACCAACCTCAACGGATCATGATGATTTAAATACCGACTTAGTGATTGAAGCAGCTTTTGAAGATAAAAATGTTAAACATCAGCTCTTTCAAAACTTAGATAAAAAATTTCCCCCGCATACCATTTTTGCCAGCAATACCAGCTCATTTTCGATTCATGAGTTATCTCAATCGTTATCCGCGGCCAGAAAAAAACATTTTTTGGGCTTACATTTTTTTAATCCTGCTCCTATTTTAAAATTAGTTGAAATCGTTTCGATTCAAGAAACTTTGGTGAATCTTCCTCAACAGATTAAAGAATGGTTTATGCAAAAAGGTAAAAAACCAGTTTTATGCCAAGACTCTCCCGGTTTTATAGTCAACCGAGTGGTGAGAAATTTTTATGGTGAGGCCCTAAGAATCGCTCAAGACCAGTTATCGGATAAAATGGAACTCAATGAAAAAGAAAAGATTTTTTTAGAAATTGATCAAGTGATGAAAACAGTGGGTGGATTTTCCATGGGACCATTTGAATTGATGGACTTAATCGGCATTGATATTAACTATGCAGTCACTTGTAGTGTTTGGGAGGCCTTGGGAAAAAATCCTCGTTTTGCCCCTACTCCACTGCAAAAGTTGATGGTGGAAAAACAACTTTTGGGACGAAAAACTAAACAAGGATTTTATCGATATGAATCCTAACCCGATCTTGTATCTCTTTAATCAGAAATCCTTTTTTGAAAATGAAAAATTCACCCATGCTTTGTTAATCGAGAATGTTAATCATAAATTTTCAGAACCTATAAAAAAACAACCTTTCCAATTTATTTTTGATCTCACACATTTTACTACACTGGAAAAATCACAGTTTTATCAACACCTCACGACGACCTTTCAAACGCCCATTATCGGTGAAATGAGCTGCGTGCGCGGTGAAGAAATTATGCAAATGCATCCCGCAGTACAAGGGGCGTTCAATTTTTTTTTTACCGCACCAAAAGGCACTGGCGAATACTGGGCGCAAAACTCTTGCGCAGAAAAGGCGATCTTAGATTTTTATCGACACTTTTTAAAATCAGGAACTAAAGTCACTGGGCCTGGTTGGGGATTTATTTTTCCGCGTATCATCGCCACTATTGTTAACGAGGCCTACTTTGCCTTAGAAGCTAAAATAGCTGACGCCTCTGGTATCGATGATGCTCTTAAGTTTGGGGTGAATTATCCCCGTGGACCTTTTGAGTGGGCCGAGATGATTGGACTTGATCATATTGAAATTCTTCTGAATGAACTTTCTCAATCTCAACAAAATACGGGCCACTCTAAAATCGTTCATGATCAACGTTACCAACCCTGCTCTCTGATCAGTTCAAAAACTAGGATATAAACGAGGATTTTATGATACAAACCTTTATTACCTACGCTCAAAGAACCGCCATTGGAAAAATTGATGGTGCTTTAGCACAGACCAGAGTTGACGATTTACTGGCCCATCTGCTTTCACATTTTAAATCCAC
>JBIKWR010000215.1:0-4265 GCA_044356225.1 Bacteriovoracaceae bacterium
CATCGTTTGATGGTTTGGGAGTCCGAACTGCGACGATAAAAACCATGTGAATGGGGCTTTGGGTTAGAACATTTGGGACATGCTAGTCTCATGGAGTCTGAAAGTGCATAAGAAATGAACTTGAGATCACGGTAAATAGTTAAATTAACTATGAAGGAAAAGAAGCACTTAAAAAAAAATAGTCCCTACAAAGTCAAACTGACCACCAGAAAAGGGACCAGTTTTTAACTCTTAAGAAAAGTTTTAAATAACAAAGGCGAAAAATTTCCCGCCGCTGGTTTTAAAGCTTGGTTTAAAAAATTCACAAATCCATTATCTTTTTTTTGGCCACCTGGAGGACAAATTAAATGATGAAACACTCGAGATAAATAAAAGTGCGTCGATAAATAATTTTCTGGTAAAACACCTGGGATTAATTCTAAATCAATTTGTGACATTTCTTTTTCGGTTAAATAACGATTGTGATTGGAGGGCAAAATTTTTCCCAATCTCATTTCTAAGCGTGCATGATTGAGTTCATTTAAGGGTTCTAAAAAGGATTCAGCGATAAAAAGTTGGCCACCTTTTTTTAACCAAGATCTAATATTTTTCATAGCGCGCATTCGCCTTTCGTTATGAAGAATATTTATCAAAACTCGTTCGGAAATAATCAGATCGAAACTTTCGGTGACAAAAAGTTCTTGGCAAACATCACCGATGATCACTCGAGCATTTTTATAAGGACGTTTTAATGCCAAAGCTGCTAACTCTTCGGTCAATTCCACGCCGATAAATTCACACTGAGGAAACTCGATAGATAAAAGTTCCAGTAGATGGCCATTGCCACAGCCGATTTCTAAAATTTTTAACTTTTTTTTCTTAACTTTGAACGATTTAATGAATCTCTCAATACTATTTTTGAAAAAAAGTATTTCTGATTGGCGAATATATTGGTCGCGCATACTAGACTTGGGATCCATGCCAAAAGCAGCAGCGACTTTGCGGTAATGGTTTTTTGTTCGTTCGATATCATCAGACATGGGCCTTTATCGCTCAAGGCCTAAAAAAAAGCAAGTTTCTAAAAGTTAGGATAAGAGATATCTTCATCAACCAAGTCATTTTGGGCCATATCAAAAGATAAAAAATTAGCTGAGGCCAAGGTTTTACTTTCAAAAAAAATCAATTGAAACAGTTGAACAGTGGCCACGATAAATTCAATCGTTTTGAGAAAAAGCTCTTTGAACATAAAGTCTCCTTGAAGATGTTCGCATCATAACTTTATTCTCGGCTAAATCAACGAGGATTTAATGAATGTTCTGTTAGGAATTTGTTTATTACGTCTCTCTTAAATCAAAAAAGAGAAACTCACAGTCTGCAAGGGCCTTAAAATGGACTTTTTTTTCTTTTCTAAGACCACAACCGTCGCCCTCACTTAAAGTGTGATGATTCACTTGGAGTTCACCTCTAATGACCTGGACCCAAAAGGACCGATGATCATTTTGGTGATGAAGTTCACGTCCTTGGCCGAGGGGAGCTAAATAAATGTGGGCATCTTGGTTGATGATTGACGGGCCTTTTTTAGAGGCCAGAAGATTGAGCTCATTGGGTTTTAAGTTTTCTTGGTAATTCACCTGAGAATAACTAGGGGGTAACCGGTGGGTGTCAGTTTCAATCCAAATTTGTAAAAGATGAGTTTCGGCATTTTTGAGGGGATTAAACTCACTATGAAAAATCCCTTTCCCCGCAGTCATCACTTGGATTTCCCCAGGTTTGATGATCGCCTCGTTCCCAAGTGAATCTTTATGAGCAATCGCCCCGGAAAGAACCAACGTTAATATTTCCATGTCTTTATGGGGATGAGTGCCAAAGCCTTGGGCGGCACCAATTCGATCTTGATTGATCACTCTTAAATCGCCAAAACCCATCCATCTTTCATCAAAATAACTGGAGAATGAAAAAGAATACTTTGCTTGCAACCATCCAAAGTCGGCAGTCCCTCTTTCGTTTGATTTTCTCAGCAAAGTATTCTCCATAAATATTTCCAATAAAAAAAATTGAGTCCTTATTTTTTTACGGCAACTAAAAGCAAGTCGAGTTCCACATCATCATTGATCGCTTTATCACCTAAATTATCGAAAAATTTTCCTGAACCGTAACGAATGTCGAAAAGAGTGCGATTAAAAACTAACTTGCCTGTACCTATTAGTTGCTGATCTTTTTCTGTCACGGTTGCATTAAGAGTCGCAGGTTGAGCTTTTCCCTTGATGGTTAAGTCGCCAGCGAGTTCATATTGATTGTCCGCTTTTTTTTCTGCTTTAGTGATTTTAAACTGTGCTTCTGGATGCTTGGTCACATCAAAAAAATCAGGCGAGTTTAAGTGGGTGACTAATTTTGTATTATACTCCCCTTGAATGTCAGTTACGGTGATCGTCGACATATCCATGACAAATTCACCACCAACTAATTTCCCATCTTGCCAATCAAGTGAGCCTTTTTTAAGGGTGATATTTCCCGTGTGCTCGCCTGTAACTTTTTTTCCTAGCCAGGTCACTTTGCTAGCACTTCGTAAAACTTCCAGTTTTCCAGTTAACGGTTTAGTTGTTGTTTTTTTTGTTTCTGCCAAAGCAAAACCTGAAACGTTCAGTAAAGTTGAGAAAATAGTGATCTTCAATAGTTTGTTCATAAAACTCCTTTTTTTAAGATTAGTATATAGCGGCACTGGATGAGATTTCCAGTGGATCTTCGCCACATGCACGCAATCTTGATTTCCAAAAATCTTCGATTTGCCTCTAGGCAAACCTCATCTTTTTGTAAATCAATCTCGCGCACCTGAGGCAAAGCTTTCACTGGAAATCTCAACCAGCACCAGTATATGTAGGGCCGTAGTATGGTATAAAAATTAACAACTAAAAAGCATTTTTTGAATCATAATGTATGATCAGATAGTTGATCTGCTAAAACTCAAAACTAACGTTTAAAAAAACTTTCTAAATCATAAAAGGTCGGCAAACATTCGATCAATAAATGGTTAAAAGAAGGGCCGGCGTAATGGGCCTGAGCACCTAGATAGATGTTCACCGGTATTTTTAAACCATGATTGAGCTCAGTTAAATAATCATGGAGCTTAACTGGGGCAGGGGTCCTTTTATTAACAAGATCCTGAGAATGATCGGAAACATTAATGACTCCTAAAATCAGATTAGAAACTTCAAGGGCGTTAAGTGCTTCCGCCAATCCATGCGCCGGTAAATGACTGCCCAGATAGACCGTTTTCCAGCGGTATAAGCGACACAAAATTTCAGCGATCATAATGCCGATGTCATGGAGATTGTTCTCTGGTGTTGCCAAGGCGACGGTTCGGGTCACTTCTGGAGGCACTGGTAAATAGATTTGCGCCAATTGATTCTTGGCGATTGCCGTTATCGCATGCTCTTGAGCGATAGAGAGTTGTCCATGGGCACAACGAATTCCCACCTCTTGAAAAACGGGGCTTAAAACATGCAGTAAAAAGGAGCGAATATTTAGATTTAAACGAGCGTACTCTAATTCGGTGGCGACACCTTTTAGATCATAGGAATTTAGTTTTGATAAAATTTGATGAATAAATTGTTGAGTTTCGGCAGGAGAATCCTCAACTCTTTGTTCCGATTGGGTATTGAGTTTAATAAATTTTTCTAATTCAGGATTGGATAGATGGCCTATTTTAGAAATACTGTGCCCGAGTCCTTGCAGCCTTACTAATATTTGCAACCGATCCAGGTCACTTTTTTGATAAAACCGCTGTCCACCTTCGGTTCGCGCCGGTTCCAAAGCATTATACCGACTCTCCCAGGCCCTGATGGTATGGGGCTTTAGCCCAACTAACTGGGCGAGAGTTCTGATGTTGTAACGCTCTTCTTGATGATCCATTTCTTGTTTCCTAGTAAGAGAAGTTATAAAACGACAATACCCATGAATTGCTGATTGAATCCTTGGGTGCTTAGTGCTAGTTTAACAAATTGTTGAACAAACTTCAAGTTTGTTTAATTTTTTACCTTAAAATAGGAGGCAAGTGTATGAATTTTAAAACTAGTTTTTTGTTTTTCACTTTATTTTTTAGTCAAATAGCTTGGGGCTTAGAAACCGTGTCTTATGTAGATCTGGAGCGCTACCAAGGAACTTGGTATGAAATCGCGCGATTTGACCACAGTTTTCAGCGAGGTTGCACGCAAACATCTGCAGAATACAAATTGAAAAAAAATAACCAGGTGAGTGTGCTTAATCGCTGTCTTGAAACAAAAAAAAAT
>JBIKWR010000216.1:0-4255 GCA_044356225.1 Bacteriovoracaceae bacterium
ATTGTATCTACCCTTGTTATGGGCGATTTTCTTTTTTTCAGGTCTGGTAGAAACTTTCGCTTACACTTATCCTTTTGATTTAATTTTTCAGGAACAATTTTATTATATTTGGGCGTGGTTGCCACTGTTGACAGCACTAATCTTTATCCTCTTCAATAAATACGATAAAGAATCAGTCCAAACTAAAGTGTTTCGTTGGATGTTCATCAGTTTGACAATCATTTGTCTGATGTTTTTGGATTACAAGGCTTTTTCTCATGATTTAGTGGCGATTGAATTTAAGTCTATGATTCCCTTTTATCTAACGTCTTTGATCCTTTTATTTTTAATCTTAAAAGATAAACTTTATTCTTCCATTCAAAAATTCATCATGTCGATTATTTATCTTTTATATTTCTTGTTTTCCCATATTGCTTTATTGACAAATTCTTCAAAGTTTCAATTGGCGATAAACAATATTGGAATTTTACTGCTCTTGGCGGTTTTGATGATCTCACTCAAAAAAAGTCGTTGGTTTCAATTTTTTCTTTTGATTTTAGGATTACGTTTTCTAGGACTTTACCAGCAGGCCTTTGGTGGTTTATTGAAAACCGGATACGGATTAGTTTTTTCGGGATTTTTAATAATCGCATGTGGATATTTATGGCATAAATATAAAACCCGACTAGAGCAGCAACTTTCGAGGTATGTTGGTGAATAAAAAATATCTTCTTATCTTGGCGATTGTAGTCCCGCTTTCATCATTAACGGTTTTAGTTTTTCAAAAAAATAAGCATATGAATTCTGGTATTGAAGTTCGGATTCCCATCGATGGAAACGATCCTCGCGATCTTTTGGCCGGCTATTATCTACGTTACCGCGTGCTTTATGGAGTGGAAGAACTTTGTCCGATCTCACCCAAAATGAATAAGTACCCAGCCTATATTTGTTTAGAAACTAAAAAGTTTTCAGCGACTAAGTTTAAAAACTGCCAGCAAATGATCAAGGGAATATGTTCCAATCGAATTTTTAATGCCGGCATTGAACATTATTATGTTCCAGAAGATCAGGCCAAAAAATTAGAACAGTTAATTCTCAAATCCCCTATGAGTATTGTGGTCAAATTAAATTCTCAAGGTGAAGCACAGTTAATCGATTTGTTGGTGGATGGCGTTTCTTGGCGAGATCACAGTGATCAATTTATGAATCCCAAGAATCAACATTCCAAGTAGCGTTATCCCAAAATGAATTGCCACTACTACTTCCTGGGAAAGGCCCTCCAAAACAGTTATCAGCATCTAAATCGCTGGAGAAACTAATCGGGATGGTGAGATTTTGGGTGCCAGGGACGATGTTAAAAAAATCATCGGAGAGAATGTGGGGAGCAGAAAAATTGGCGGCACTCGCTTGAAAAATTCCACTTAAGTTTGGACAACTGGAATTTGTCATTAACCCCACCACTTGAAATCGCACATCGGGACCCGCGGGTATCGTCAAAACAATAGTGCTGCCCGAGGCGACCATGCCTGTGATGATTTGCGGAAAAGCAAGGAGATCTCCACTCGAGTTTTTACAAGTTCCTTGATTAAAACCACCAATGGTTTCGGAAATTAAAACCCCAAAACAATCAAAGTCGGCCAAAGACGAGGGAGTTAGTCCCCAGCCCCTAGAAGACAATGCCGACAATGCCGAAAGTGTCGATAGAGGACGAGCTTGAGACGGCATTTTTTTTAAGTTTAAATAAATTTTCGTTTTTTCCGCTGGTTCTTGTTTAGAGCAACTAAGAATAAATAAGGCAAAAAAAATAGTGGAAAAAAAAAGTTTTTCTTTCACGAGAATCAATCCAGTTTTTCAAAAAAGATAACGGAATTTGTTCCCAGCGTACTAGAACCCATAGTTGAACTAACCCGTAAACTTAAAGTATCTGTAGAAGATAATTTTAAAATAAGAAGATTGTTGAGAAAAAAATCGGTAGTTCCATTAACTTTGATAAACAATGAAGGAGAGCCAGTGGTAATTTCAGCATAGGTTGAAACTCGGTAGGTGCCAGCAGCGGCTGCCGTATAAATTCCAGCAGAATACGACAAAACATTTCCATCGATGTAAATATTGGCGATATCTCCTGCCGCAATGGGATTATTGCTTCCGCTCGCGAAAGTAACGGGGTTGGCAAATTCAATTTGTAAAACTTTAAGCGGAAAACGATTATATATTTCAGAAAAGTTCTGATTGACCTCAGATGAAGAGATGATTGTACCTTGAGTAAATGAATGAGTCGGAGCGGTTGACCAAGTACGGTCGAGAGTTAATCCAAACATAAAAAGAGCAAGGCAAAACAACTTAAAATTCATAAAAACCTCAAAACTAGATTAATTTGATTTAGAAAAATAAAATTTAATCAGTTTGCAGGTTAATCGTCAAATGTGGAGATTGAGATTTTCAGGTAATCTCCCTCTGGGAAATTAATTAAAATAGGATGATCAAAGGTGGAGGGTAAGAAAAAAAAGTTTTTATTTTTTTTCTCCTTTCTCAAGAGGGACTTTTCAATTTCTTGGCGGTGTTGCAAAGCATTGATTCGAGCAGTGCAATTGGCACTGACCATCATTCCTTTCGACTTTAAAAGCGGGAGTGCGAGTGAGTGGAGTTTTTGCCAAGCTGCTAAAGCTTGGGGAATGTTCTTTTTGGCCGAGGTTAAAGATGGTGGATCGATGATGATTAAATCAAATTCATTAGTATATTTTAAAGAGTTGTTTTTTAGAAAATCCCAGCAATCAAGGGTCACCCAATTTTCAGTAGAGAAAGTCAGTTGATTAATTTCATAATTCATTTTTGCCAGCTCTAATTCTTTATTTGAAAGTTCCACGTTGATGACGGAAGCACCTTTTTTTTCGGCGATGACTCCCAATGATCCACTGTTGGCAAAAAGGTTTAGCACTTTTTTATTTTTGAGATCTTGTTGCGCTAGCCAAAATCGTAATTCTCGAAGATCTAAGTAGTAGCCACTTTTTTGCCCTCGCTTCGGATGAGAGTAAAAAGTAAAATCCCCTTCTTTAAAGGGAAGGCCTTCATCTGTTGATTCAATCGAAGTTGTGAGCTTTTCACGCTGCTTGGGAAATTTAATAATAAACCGGTCTGCGATATGAAGAGATCTCATTTCATTTTCTAAAAAAGGCAATACCGAGTCCCAGATAGGAAGGTAAGGTACACAAACAGCTGTTTGATCAAAAACATCGATATTAAGTCCTGGCATTTGATCGGCTTCACCATGAATCAATCGGTAGGCATTAGAGCGATACTTTTGTTGGGCGATTTCTTTTCTCGCCAATTTTTTTTTTATAACACTCGCAAAAAAGTTGAGATCAGGTTCGATCCCCTGATGCTCAATCACCCAAATACCAATGGCTCCTAGCGGAGAGTATACGCCATGGCCAATCACTTGGTTTGAACCATCATAGAGCTTTAGCCAGGTATTAGGTAAAAAGGCCTCAACCGCCGAAGATAAACTTTTATGCAAAATCCAAGGATGTTGGCGTTTTATACGAGCAATCGCTTCTTTTTTAAGCTGATAGCGGCGAAATTGAAGAGGTGAAAGGAAGGTTTGGTTCATAAGCTGTTCTTAAAAAAGATAAGTTAATCCAGTCCAAAATCGATCGGCTTTTTGGTAAGAAAATAAAGGATCATTTTTCGCTGAATCGATCCATTCATAATACATCTGAATTTTGAATTCATCAGTTAAAAAATAGTTTCCCTCGGGTCGTAGCCAGAAATCATGATTATTGACTCCGCGGAAAACAAAAAAGGCAAGTTCGACAGACTGAGCAACAAAATTTTTTCGAATTTGAGTTGAAATCCAATGAAAATCATAATGATTGTCTTGTTGATCAAAATGCCATTGCAGACCGAAAGTAAAATCGTCTGAGGAATTATAATCCGCTCCCAAAATTGACTGCCAACGATTGGCCGAAACTTTTTTTAACTGTTGATTGGGAAGACTTATGTTGGGTTGAAAAAGAACATCACCTCTTAAAACAATATTTTCAAACGCATAGGAATAACTAGTGCCATAAGATTTAATTTTATCTTCTTGTAATATTAATTGTCCCTGATCAAGAGTGTAAAAAGGAAAACGGGTATAGTGATCATAATAGAGAAATGACCAGTGGAGACCAAAATCGAAAAGATACTGAGTTTGAAAACCGAACTCCTGGTCTTTAAAAAAACTATATTTTTTTTGCGGTGGTCGATGATCGTTGGAAAAATTATCAGGCAAGGGATC
>JBIKWR010000063.1:0-14564 GCA_044356225.1 Bacteriovoracaceae bacterium
ACTCTACGATAAAAAAAATTCTCAAAATTAATAACCACAAAACAGAGAATCAAAAATCACATCGAATGGGGGCAAGACAACATATTTTCCAAAGACCTTGGTCGCCTTATGTTGAGGTCTACTGGGCCCAGAACCATTCGGGCATCGAGGCTTACGTTACTCCCGTCTCTCAAAACAAAATCGAAATTGCCTTTTTATGGTATCAACACCAATTGGCCGCTGGCCCTCAGCTGTTTTTAAAACTCATTGAACACTTCCCGGAACTAAGAGAAAAAATTGATTTAAATCTTTTGGCAAATGATTTTAAGGCCTATGGGCCATTTGGTAGCACTCACCATCAATTTAATTTTAAAAATATTTCTTTTTTAGGAGATGCTTTTGGATTTTTCGATGGCATTACCGGCGAAGGCCTCTCCATGGGAATGTCAGTCTCGCAAAAAGTGGTTACGGATTTTATTCCGGGAAAAAAATTAAAGTGGAAAACTCAATTGATGATTAAAATCGAATATGGAAAATACATTGCTTTAACTCAAATAGCGCTCTTTTTTAGTCGGCATCAAACTCTCAGAAAAATGGTTTTTAAATTTTTACGTCAAAGACCTTTGCTGTTTAACCAGCTTCTCCGTTGGAATGATCAAAAAATATTCTCTCATTCATCATCTTGACTTTTACACTCAAGATATTTTTTAAATAGATTAACTGATCTAACATTTGCTAGTGCTATGCCATTGAACTGTTCTGACGTATAATTGTTTTCAATTCACCAAAATTTTTCAAAGGAATATGAATGAGCGAAGCTAAGAAAACTCTCAAAGTTGGCAGTAAATCTTACCAATATTGGTCGCTAGAAGCGGCGAGATCATATGGCAACATCGACGCCCTTCCTATTTCTTTAAAAGTCCTCTTAGAAAATTTACTTCGTTATCATGAAATAAGTGAAGGCAAAGTTGTATCACTCAATGACGTCAAAGCACTCGCCAATTGGTCCAATGATAAAAAAGGCGGAACAGAAATTGCCTTTCACCCGGCTCGCGTTTTGATGCAAGACTTTACCGGAGTCCCGGGAGTGGTTGATTTGGCCACCATGAGAGAGGCGTTAAAAGAATTAGGAGAGGATCCTAAAAAAATCAATCCTCTTTCTCCGGTTGATTTGGTGATCGACCATTCTTTGTCCGTTGAAAAATTTGCTACACCCACTGCCTTCAAAGAAAATGTAGATATTGAATTCGCCAGCAATCGTGAACGATATGCATTTTTGCGTTGGGGCCAAAAGGCCTTTAATAATTTTCGCGTGGTCCCTCCGGGAACCGGAATTTGTCATCAGGTGAATTTAGAATCTTTGGCCAAAACGGTCTGGACTAAAACCGTCGGAAAAGAAACGTGGGCCTTTCCCGATACCTTAGTGGGTACTGATTCCCATACCACCATGATTAACGGTCTGGCAGTTTTAGGTTGGGGTGTGGGTGGTATTGAAGCTGAGGCCGCCATGCTGGGACAACCAGTCTCGATGCTGATTCCTGAAGTGGTGGGATTTAAACTGATCGGCAAAATGAAAGAAGGAAATACTGCCACCGATCTCGTCTTAACCGTGGTGGAAATGCTACGAAAAAAAGGAGTGGTGGGAAAATTTGTGGAATTTTTTGGTCCCGGTTTAGATGAGTTATCCCTTGCCGATCGTGCAACTCTGGCCAACATGGCACCTGAGTACGGTGCTACTTGTGGATTTTTTCCCATCGATGATGAAACCATCAATTATTTAAAATTTACCGGTCGCGATCAAAATACATGTGAGTTAGTCGAAGCTTACGCCAAAGCGCAAGGCCTATGGCGAACTAGTAAAGATCCCGTTTTTACCGACACGCTTGAACTAGATCTAGGAAAAGTGGTTCCCAGTCTGGCCGGCCCTAAACGCCCGCAAGATCGAATTAATCTCGATCAAGCGGCTCCTGCTTTTAAAGATACACTCGTCAAAGGTTTTAATGTTCCAGAAAATGAATTACAAAAGAAAACTCAAGTTGAAGGAAAAGATTATTGCATTCAACATGGTGATGTGGTGATTGCCGCTATCACTAGTTGCACCAATACTTCAAATCCTTCTGTGCTCATCGCTGCAGGATTGGTGGCGAAAAAAGCCCGAGAGCGTGGACTTAAAACTAAGCCTTGGGTTAAACCATCCCTTGCCCCAGGATCGCAAGTAGTGACTGATTATTTGGTTGAATCTGGATTACAAAAATATTTAGATGAATTAGGTTTCAACCTAGTTGGTTATGGTTGCACCACTTGTATTGGAAACTCTGGTCCTCTCCCCGCAGAAATTTCGGCGGCGGTGACCAAAGGCAATCATGTGGCGGTGTCGGTGCTTTCAGGAAATAGAAATTTTGAAGGTCGAGTGAATCCTGACGTCAAGGCGAACTACTTGGCTTCACCTCCGCTTGTAGTCGCCTACGCGCTGGCTGGCAGTATTGGACTAAATCTCGCCAAAGAACCGCTGGGCAAAGATAAAAATGGCAAAGAAGTTTTTTTAAAAGACATTTGGCCTACCAATAAAGAAATAAAAGACACCATGGCCACTGCCCTCACGCCTGAAATGTTTAAAAGTCGTTATGCCAATGTGTTTACCGGTCCCAAAGAATGGCAGGCGATTCCAGCAAAAGAAAGTCTCACTTATGATTGGGATAAATCTTCCACATACATCAAGCTGCCCACCTACTTTGAAGGCTTCAGTAAAACAGCGGCAAAAATTAGCGATATTCACGATGCTAAAGTTTTAGCGATTCTAGGTGACTCGGTGACCACCGATCATATTTCTCCCGCTGGCTCTATTAAAAAAGATAGTCCGGCCGGAAAGTATCTGATGAGTAAGGGAGTTGAGCATAAAGACTTCAACTCTTATGGTGCTCGTCGTGGAAATCATGAAGTGATGATGCGCGGGACTTTTGCCAACATCCGTATCAAAAACGAGATGTGCCCAGGGGTCGAAGGCCCTTACACCATGTTTGAAGGCCAACAAATGTTTATCTACGATGCCGCGGTTAAACATATGGAAAAAAAACGCCCGCTGATTGTCATCGGTGGCAAAGAATATGGAACAGGTTCATCAAGAGATTGGGCAGCGAAAGGAACAAATCTTTTGGGTGTGAAGGCGGTAATCGTTGAAACCTTTGAACGCATTCATCGTTCCAACTTAATTGGCATGGGTGTTCTACCTTTACAGTTTATCGGCAATGAAAATCGCAAAACCTTAAAACTCACGGGCAACGAAACTTTCTCTATCACCGGATTTAAAGATCAGTTAAAAGCGCAACAACAAGTGGATTTAGTGATCACTTATGCCGATGGAAAAAAAGTTTCAACCAAATTATTAAGTCGCTTAGATACCCAAAATGAAGTGGAGTACTTTCGTCACGGCGGAATTCTCCAGTACGTCATGCGTAACTTGATCAGCGGAAAGTAACGATGAACGAACAATCCTATTGGCGAAAGTGCGGCAGTTGCAAAAGAGAAATTCCCTTTAAAGGCATCTACCAACAGTGCGGCGTGAGCTCCTGTCGCAAAACGGTTTTTTGTTCCGTCACTTGCTGGGATGTCCACGCACCAGTGATGAATCATAAAAATGGTTATTGCGAAGAAAATCGCGCCCCAAGTAAGGAAGAATTTATGAGTCAGGAAGAATCAGGATCAAAAAGACGAATTGTGGTTAACACGAATGCCACCTCTCATTCGATGAAGTCTCAATTACCTAGTGAAGTGCTGATCGTGGTGTCAAAACTTAAGGCCTATATTAAAGCACGTGGGGATATGAACACCGCAGGTAATGTGATGGATGTTTTATCCGAAATTGTCCGTCAGCATTGCAACGATGCCATTGATCGTGCGCGCGCTGACGGACGTAAAACAGTGATGGATCGAGATTTTTCTTAACTACTGGTGTTCAAAAAAAACTATCATAATTCTCAATTTGCTTTATTCATCTTACTAATAGCTTCACTGGCGGTGGACTGTAATAATCGAGCAGTCCTAACATCGATTCGATAGATTCCCGAATCTTTATTATTCGCCACATTGATTATTTCTAAGAAAAAATCCCGTGCTGCCAAATATTTTTGCTCGCCTAAATGCCTTATGATTTTATCAACGACTCTGGCATGTATTGAAGCGGACAGCATATCATAACCACGATCATCGGTATGACTTAGATATTCTATGACAAAATGAAAAATTCTCATGTTCAGTACATCAGACGAATTTTGTTCAAGATAACTCATAAAATTTGGACGAAATTTACCAAATTTTTCTTCATTCCATTGTAAATAAATTTTTTCAACTATGAGTTCGCCCAATTTTATTTTATTCACGCCTTTATACATATTGATCAGACTAACTAGTTTGCTATAGTCATCATTGTAGGCCACACGTTTATCCCATTTGTTAACCATTTGATTGAGAATAAAACATGCCACTTCATAATTTAACAATTCACGTAACTCTGGACGATTTTTGGTCGTTATAATGGTTTTTAAAGTATTGGCAATTTCCCCGATGATCTCCCAATTTGTTTCATGGGCCATAGCATGGATGAGATAATCAAAAGATGACTTAGTTTTTATTCTCGCCATTGCCTTAGCAGCTAATTTTTTTGTTGCATCACTGGTGGAGACGATAAGAGGATATTTAAGAAGCTCAACTAAGTTAGCATCTAGCTCGATCCTCACTTCTGGTTCAACCACAAAAGAATACTCGTTATAGAGGGCCATATAAGCTCTCTGTTCACCCTGACAAACGCCCCTGGCAATATCTTGGCTCCTCTTTCCTTTCAAAGAATTAATTTTTCCACAGAGTGGTATATTTTTTCCTTGATTATAGGCTTTTGGCCAAGGCCCGAGTTTTTTATCGCCCGCCCATACGTTAGAAGTTAATACCAACAAACAAAAGACTAACCATCGACTGCTCTTCATACCGACTCCTTAAATATGATTATTTAATTATTAACGTTAAATTCAACGTTCGAACTTTGTTCGTCTAAACTACTCTCCCACCATACATTTATTTTTACTGGAACTTGTAATGTCCCCGGCAAAGAAACATTTTTAAAATATTGGGCAAAAGCATTTAAAAGTGAAAAAGAGTTAGGCAAACGATTAATCGACAAATGTCTAAACTCCCTTGATAATTATTCATTGAATGACTATAGCAACATGGCAAAAAATTATTACTGCTTAGAATTTTTTACATATTCTTTAAGATGAAAAAGTGTAAGTGAATCGAATGGACACTCCCTTACATGGGCATTTTTTATTAAAGTTCAAATGCGAAATTGCTAGGTTAACCACGAACCAAGATAAGCTCAAAAAATCCGGCCGCGACCAAATGACTGACATGGAAAAAGTTGAGGTGTCCTCAGGTTTTTTATCGTCTCATAATCGTTGTCTTAAACTTTCTGATACTTCATCAGCACTTCCACTGGAAAACTCAACCTGTGCCGGTATAAATCAAGGCAAAGGGTGATATGAACACCGCCGGGAATGTGCTGGATGTTTTATCTGAAGTTGTGCGGGTTCATTGTGATCAGGCAATCGATAAAGCGCGTGCTGATGTTCGAAAAACGGTGATGGATCGGGATTTTGATTAACATTTTTTGGAAGTCAATTGATCTCGTTTTTTATCAGTAGGAGCAACATGATGGTGTTGCTCCTACCCTGACATTTTTTTATAGGTCTTTTTTAAATTATTAAAATACTCTAATTGGGGCGATTTTAGGACTCACTCGACAAATTACTTCTTTTATTTCGTGTACATTTATCTTCGCATTTTTTGGATTCTCGATTCTAACATAAAATGAATAACTTCTTGAAACACTCTTTTGATCTTTCAAAGCTGTTAATACTATCGATGACTCTTCAAGACCATTAAACCAAGTTTGAGCACCTTTAACGTCTCTATCATCTTGAGGATCTTGGTCAAATTCATCGGTTTTGAATGTAAATCTATCGTCTATTGATCTTAATCCCTGAACATCCATCTTACTATAAAAGCTTACTCGACCAGATTCAGATACTTTTTTTTCATCTTTAATAAGAACTTTTACATCTCTTTTATTGACCTTAAATAAACATGAAATACTTCTTACTGTACTCACTTTACTTTCAACTAATGAACCAGAAAACGATTGTATTGGTGAAGCTGAAATAAGAGTTACTAATAGAATATTGAGAAAGTTTTTCATACCTATGGCTCCTTAGTTTGAAGTTATAACATTACTTAGGAAACTTAATATAATGAAAATTATTTTAATCAAAATATTTAACCGAGATCGTGGAAAAAATTCCTTAGCAAAACTGCCATTTAAATAATTTTTAATTTTAAAAGTACTAAAAACCTAAATGCTTCAAACCAAAATATCAAATGGACATCATGTCTTAAATTGTTTTTTCTCATCTGCATTAATTTAAAACGTAACAAAAAGTTTGAATCAAAAAATACGCTGTTAATGGCCTATAAATATAAGGTAATAAATCTCAATTTTTAACTCAAGATGCTTTACTGGCAACGAGTAATGTGGACGATATAAACGAAACTCATTAACCCTGATCTTAATTTTTTGCATTTTAATGCCATAGCAATTCACACTCATTGGCAACCCACTATCACTGGGAGTATTAAATATCCGTGCAACCATCTAAATCAACATTAAGGCCCTAAAAATGAAGTTTAACCACAGATGTTTCTTTTCAAAGGTAAAATACAAATTTTTTTCCCATCAAATCTTCTGGATTTTTCGTCTCAAAATAAATAATTAGCGCTTTTAAAAATTCTTTATGAACTCTTATTTTAGGCAAACAAGATCTTAGAGTTAAATTTTAATACTTCTAAAAATTGCCAACTAAAATGGGTCGCATAAATTTTCTCTTTGAATCTTCAATCTTTAACATGCAAAACCAAAATATTAATTTACCCTTAGCAAGATTTGCGGTGAGAGTGCTAAAAAATGCCACCATGGAAAAGTTGAAAACTTCTTCCAGGGGGGGGATATCATGTTTATTAGAACGATTCTTTTTACTTATCTTTTTTTATCATTCAATCATTTTTCCAATTATGTTTATGCTCAAAATGGTTTCACCAATAATGAAATCTTTTTACGAAATGCCCCAGGGGTCCCATTTACCCTAACCGCCGCCATCACTTTACCTGACGAATACATTGGCCAATTATCTCCTTATAAAGTGCAAGGGCCCGATGATTCAATTTTTGATACTCAATGGCACTTAATCTCAGATTTAAAATCAAAATCGCATTATGAACTTTCCGCCAATATCACTCAAGCTTACCAAGGAGACGTGGTTTTTAAAATTATCTATGGTGCATCTTCTCTAGTACCAGTTGCACTACCCAGTGATTTATTACCTCTGGTCAATGGTATGGCGCTCGAGATTATTCCTCAACATGGAAACCCAATCATTATCCCGATTGATGTTACCAAAGACTTTAAATTAGAGAGACTAGGCCCGGCCCGCGTGACCGTTTCTAAGCATCTTAATGCCAGCAGAGTTGGAGTTCATTTATTTATGGATTACAAAGCTCATTCGCAACAGATTGATTTAACATTTAATATTCACAATGCCTTATTACCAGCACAACCAAAATTTTATTTTCGCTCGATTCGGTTATTAACACCTCAAGATTATTCCTTTAAACCTCACCTTCCCCAACAAACAATTGCTGGCGATTATTTAGTCACCGAGGGACTTCATCTCATTCGTGAACGAGGACAAATATCTTTTCGATTGGCAGTGGCAAAAAATTCATCAACGATCAAATCACCTACCTATGGGATTGGAATGCAAAATTATACCAAGGGAAATTATCTTCACCAAGATTATATGGTTGGAAACATTCCTAATTCCTTGCAAAATTCAATTAATTGGACAAACTCACGTATCAATTTATTGGCCACAAATAAAAATATTGACGCCAAACAACCCATCCCTCATCCACTCTATCCAGCTTGGGGCTCTCAATACGGAGGAATGACTGGTGGAGACGAGATCGATCAAATACCTTTTAGCGATATTATTAGTGCAAAAAACGCTGACGCCATTCTTGGAGTCATGATCCAACAAATTCGTTATCAAGCTAGAACTATCGGTTTCATGTACGAAGCTAATGGAGTTCCTATTAATGTCGAGAACTATGCCAATCCCGATGGATCAGTTTCCTGGAATGGTATGTTTAGTAATTATTTTAAAACCCAAGGTGGTATAATCCAAGATGCTCCCTTTTTTTATTCTAAACTCCCTATCCCCATGGGAGAGAGTGATTACGAAATTGAGTTAAACAAATGGCAAAATATTGATCATCAACATTTAATTAGAAATACTGCTCACGATAAACTTCTGGTCTGGCTGTTAAATGATGATTTATCAAAACTTAATGTCACCATGACCGCCGAACTGCAAAGAATGAATTACTGGCATGGCCAAAACAATTTCCAAGCGCCACTGGGAAGAGATGGAGCTTGGATCCTCGATATCATTTCCTTTGCTTATTCACTCAACCAACCGGAGAATAAAAAATTAGGATTTTTTAACTGGATAAAAAAATTCGAAGAAAAAATTATTAACAATCAATTGCCCAGTGGAATCATCATCAGCACTTGCACTGGAAAAGTCACTGACTTATTTGGTAGCACTGGAGAATATTGTGTCGGCCAAAGTTATGAAATGATGTTTTTTAATCATGCTATGATGGGAGCTTCTCAAGTTTTAGCAGAATCCCAATTTGCGAGTATTACCAAAAAACATATCGAAGGAATTCTTAATTTTGGCTGGTATCAAAATGGTCTCATCTATAAAGTACCGACCCATCAAATAGTTAATGGCCAAAACATATTGTTAGAATTTTTGCCTACGGAATTTTATTCTTTATATATAGAAACTTACAATATCGGCACGCTTTTTGATTTTGGTCTGCGGTTAGGAGTCGATGTTGCCCCTTATTTCCTCGCGAATGCTGGGACTACTAACTTAGAAGTAGCGGCACAAAAGATTAAACCAAGTAGTCATGCTATGGCCCATTGGGCGAGTGTTCTTGGTATCGTGCAAAAAATCGGCCTTGCTCCTTAGTTTGAGATTGTGCGACCGACTTTAGAACTGGATATAATTTTAGAAAACAATTCTGGATTTTTATAAAGTTTGTTTCTCAAACCAAGATAGCTAAGACTTTTAAGGCCGGTGAATATTCAATGAAATCAGAAATCGTCCGCCAGCGCTGCAACGATGCTATAGATCGTGCGCGCGCTGAAGGACGTAAAACGGTGATGGATCGGGATTTTATTTAACTTATTCTAGTAACAATTTAATTTCATTTTTTTGAAAATTTAATTCTTTACAAAATGTAGTGATAAGGAATTTTATCATCTCTTCGTTCTGATTTAATCGACCTGATAAAAATGTCATAGCAATATGAGCCTGAGTTTGAAACTCTGGTTTTTTAATTGAGACTTCCATTCCTTCCTTTTCTAAGGCCAAAAATTCTACCATCATTAGATCCCAAAAATCAGAAGTCATTGATTCAAATTTTTTTTCACAATTTTTCTGTTCATCAGAAACCTTTTCTTGATCACCAGCATAAACGCTAGTTAAAGCCAAATTTAACAAAAGAAAAATAAGCGCTAATGATTTCATCGAATACTCCTTAATTATAAATAAAAAATTTAATAATTCTGTGAACGAACTGATAGCACAGTAAGAATTATTAACAATGACAAAGGTAAATAATGTCGAAACAAAAAATGTGAACCGAAGAATTAATTAAGCAAAGAATAAGTTAACCAAGAACCTAGATAAGCTAAACAAGTCATCGCAATTAGCTGTATAAGCGGCCATTTGTGGCCACCGGTTTCGCGTTTCATGGTGGCATAAGTGGAAATACATTGAAGAGCGATGACAAAAAAGATCAACAACGACCAGACCACCGCCAAACTATAAGTTGGAGTGCCATCGGCCTTAGTCTCAGTTGCCAGCATCGTTCTTAAACTTTCCGATTCTTCATTGGCATCGGCCAAAGCGTAGAGAGTCCCAAGAGTTGAAACAAAGAGCTCACGCGCGCCAAAGGCGACTAAAATTCCTACACCCATTTTCCAATCATAACCCAAGGGTGCAATCGCCGGTTCAATCAGTTTTCCCAGTCGACCGATCGCTGAATTTTCTAACTCCAAAGATTTAATCTGATTTTCGGTCTTTCCCGCTAACAACTCTTCGGCCGGTTTGGGAAAGGTACTTAACAACCACAAGACCATGGATAACATTAAAATGGTGGTTCCCGCTTTGGTTAAAAATGTTTTTCCCTTACCCCATGCATGTTTCCACGCCCAAGAGATTTTAGGTCGCTGATAAATTGGTAAATCCATAATAAAAGAATCACTTTTTCCTTTGAATAAACTCAAACGCAAAAGTTTGGCACTGACTAAAGCGATTATCGATCCTAAAAAATAAAGGAAAAAAAGTGCTAACGCCTGAGTTTGAAAAATACCATAAACTGTCCGAGCGGGAATAAAAGTCCCAATCAATAAAATAAAAACTGGCAAGCGCGCACTACAAGTTATAAATGGCAAAACCATCATGGTGGCCATACGCTCTTTTTTATTAGCTATATTTCGTGCCGCCATTATCGAGGGAATCGCACAAGCAAAACCACTTAAAAAAGGTAAAAAGGCGCGACCACTTAACCCAAACCACGACATACTACGATCGGTGATAAACGCCGCCCGAGAAATATAACCACTTTGTTCCATTAAACTAATGAGAAAAAAAAGAATCACAATTTGCGGTAAAAAGACCACCACGCCGCCGACTCCTCCTAAAATTCCATCCACCAATAAACTTTTCATCCATTCAACATGGACTACTCCCGCTAGCAGCTCGCCTAAACTTCCCACCAAAGCTTCCATGGCATCCATCAAAGGGGACGACCAGGTGTAAATGGCGTGAAAAACTAAATAAAAAATTCCAAAAAAAATAGCGCCACCAAAGATGGGATGTAGTACCACACCATCGATTTTTCGGGTGAGAGAAAGAATTTTAGGATCGATGGATTGATCGACTTCAACAGCAATTTTTCTGGCTTCGGTTTGATATTCGGTTAATTTTTGATGGGCCAACTCTTGCGAAATCACTTGCTCTGGCACTTGCGTAAAAATTGATTTTTCGAAAAAATATTCACGGGCATTTTCAGGTAATTCTAAAGAAGTTTTCACCGCGGGAAAGTTCGGTTTTAAATGAAAACGAATAAAGTCATCGATTGACTCCACTTTATCTTGATGGGCAGAAAAAACTAAAATCTTCGATCGTAAGATTCTTTCTAGATGTTTCCAGTCGATGACTTTTTGCTTGCTGGCCATATCAATTTTATTGACGATAACAATTAAGCGGTCCCCCAATAAATCTTTTAACCACAGCACTAAGGCCAGGGATGATTCAAATTTCGCCAAATCCAAAACCACCGCGACTAAATCGAAATTGGTAATTTTTTTATTAATGCCCATGAGAGTGGCAATCGTCACCGCCTCATCTAAACTTCCAGGATATAAGGATTGGATCCCTGGTAAATCGACCACCGAAATTTTTCTATCATGACGAGGATTGGATAATAATTCACCACGGGCCTCATCCACTGAAATGCCGGCGTAGTTAGAGACCTTGCGATTTTTTCCCGACAATAAATTAAAAATTGTTGATTTCCCAGAATTGGGATTTCCAACCAGCAGGATGGTTTCCATATTTAACCTTTAAATAATTTTTAACATTCTATTTTTTCCACTAATACGTTTTTCGCCTCATGGGTCCGCATGGCAAAAAAATGGGACTGTCCATGGCAAAAAGAAATAGGGGAACCTAGTGGTGCACGCGATAAAACTTCTATTTCATCTCCCGGCAACAAACCTAAGGATAATAGTTTTTCTTTGTGATGACCTTGACCTAATGACGTAATTTTAACTTTTTCACCGGTTTTAACTTGATTTAATGAAGCTGCCATAAATGATCCTTTTATGTTCAATTATAATGGTTTTGTTTGGCATGGCAAACAAAAATATGCAGGCATAAACATACACTTTATCAGGATCTTAAAGGGATTTTAAAGCGGTGCTAAGCCTGGATTTAACAATAATCCAGGCTTAGCATTCTTTTTTGATTTATTTATTCAATTTTAGGGAACGTATTCATAAGCAACCACTTTGAATCCCCAGCGATTCACCGAACGATCTGAAGTAAATTTGGCGACAATTTTTTCACCTTCGGCATATTCAGTTTGATAATTGTTTTTAACTCCTGATAATTTTTCTAATTCAGTTCCACTTTTATCAAGCAAGGTAAAAAAATCATACTTGGCCTCGCTATCTAATTTCTCAATCACTAACCTTACAAACTTCGCTCCAGTATGAATAAAAGATTTCTCTTCACTCCAATTGTTATCGTAAGGGTGTTTAGACTCCCATGATTGAGGCAATTCAACTCTCACCCAATCTTCTGGTTTTGGTTCATCTCGATTGGGTCGAATACTCGCCAACAAATGATAGGCGTTTAATCTTCCAGCAGTTTTTACTTTTCCTCGATAGGCCTTAACTGGAACGGAAGTATAAAGTAGTCGATCGATGACTTCAGCATGTGGGAGTCGTCCTTCCATCGCCAGCAGTAATCCAAGTGCACCAGAGACATGAGGAGTGGCCATCGAAGTGCCAGAGAAAACGGCATAAGTTCCAGCTTTAGCAGTCGATAAAATATTTGATCCTGGGGCCGCTATATGAACTTTATTTTTTCCATAACTAGAAAAATTCGATAAGGCATCTTTAGAAGTATGGGAGGCCACCGAAATCACATTGGGAACTTCATAGTTGGCCGGATAAGCTGTGGCCGTATCGTTATCGACTGAGGAGTTTCCGGCAGCGGCAATAAAAAGTATGCCGGCATCGCTCGCCGCTTGAATGGCATCTTTAAGACCTTGAGAAAAGCCCCCTCCACCCCATGAGTTGGACATTAAATCCACATTGAGTTTTGTGGCATAATCAATCGCCTTGATGGCATTATCTAAAGAGCCTGATCCATTATCATCCAAGAATTTAACTGCGACGATGCTCACATTCGCCATCATTCCGGCAACACCTAAACTATTGTTATGAATCGCCCCAATGGTTCCTGCAACGTGAGTTCCATGATTATGGCCATCCATGGGATTAGCGTCATTGTAAGCAAAATCGTAACCATAAATATCATCGATAAATCCATTGCCATCATCATCCACACCAGTAGTGCCATTTTTTTCAGCAGAATTGATCCAAGCATTACTCATGAGATCAGGATGATTATAATCAACACCTGTATCGATGACCGCTATTTTTATTTGCGTATCACCTTGAGATAAATCCCACGCCCGTAATGCATCTACATCGGCTCCGACCACACCTGGATCGGTCGAGTTGGGATCATTGTTTCCTAAATTAACTAAACCCCATAACTTTCCGAATTTTTCATCATTTGGTGCTGTGACATACGGAGAAACATCATAATCTTTTTTACCAATCGCGCGATAAATAAAATTCGGTTCGGCATAAAGAACATCGGGATGTTTGTTCAGTTTGGCGATAACATCTTCTAAAGCATGACGACTCGCCACTTTGACTAAAGCAAATTCGCCAATCGATTGAGAAATTGTTTCCACCGAAGTTACATCGATAAAAGAACGCAAACTCGCTAAACTCGATCCACTCTTTAGACGCACGACCAGTTCACCAGGAACATGCTCCGCCAAAGAGGGGGACTGGTTTTTATCCACCACTTGACTCTGCAGTGATAGCGAAAAAATGGTGGCGATTAATCCAAAGTACCAATTCATTTTTTTACCAGTAAAATGCGAAAATAAATTCATAATTCTCCTTAAAATAGTAGTTGAGAGAAAAAATCAAGCTACTTTTGAGTCTGTAAAACTGCATCTCATAATTTTGTGTGTTAATTTTAGATTAATTCTGGAATAAATTTCTGTCGAAGAAAGCAATTTTTGCCGTGTCTATTAAGACACTACCAGGAAGTTTCTACTCTCTTTTTCATCACCAACCTAAAGGCCATAATAGAGTATGACTTTGTTAGTATAATTAAGTCTAAAGGAGTTCTGAAGTGGGATTTATTTACGGCAGCAGCAACCATCCAGTCCAAATTAAAAAGGTCTCGCTTAAAGCTTGGGGCCTATCGGATGAACTTCAAGCGACGATTGCTGAAAGGCTTGAGCAAATTCCGGAAAAAGAATGGGACTCAATGGATATTTCTCAGTTACCCCATTTACTGACAAAAGATTTAAGGCCAATCTATGCCCCAACTCAACTACAACTGATTCAAGGCGGAGCTCAAACCAAAGCCGCCCCTGCAGGCCAACCGGAAGCAGAAGAAGATGAGTTTTCAGCCATGATGGCAGAAGCCGCCAAAAATCCTGATGCCGTCGTCGACATCAATCCTGAGGCCGTCGCTGCTGCAGAAAAACCTCAAGTCGAAGTTGCACCAGAAGGAAATAATGAAGCAAAA
>JBIKWR010000064.1:0-14521 GCA_044356225.1 Bacteriovoracaceae bacterium
AACTCTTCCAAGTGCATGTAATAATTTTACGACGCTTTTTGTGTGGTATCCAAATGATCCAGGACCAATAAATGCTCACCTCATTCACGGCACTCATTTAGATAGTCAAAGTAATCAGATGCTCCAAGCTGATATCATTGGTGGCATCAGCAGTGATGGTCAAAAAGCTACTATGGTTTTTTACGCTTCATTACCGATTAAATTTTCAGTTTCAATTCTAAGTATGCCTTTAATATCTAGCGCTCAAGCCGAAATTAAAAATTTTGATCCTGAAGTTGAAGGTTCGGTTGATTGTGGTGACGTCGTAAATCATTCTTTGGCGACTAACAATAGTCTTGTAAACTTACTTGTCTTGGCCAAAGGATCAATCACCACATCTGGAAAGAATATTTTTGATTTTAACTTGAATGAATATTGCGCTGATGAATGGTCTCAAATCCAGCAGTAATGCTTGAGATTTCCAGTGCCGAGGTATTATCTTGAGTCTTTAATATGGATTTCTCTTTGAGGAAACGGGATGGTTATTTTATTTTTATCAAACTCAAGTTTTACTTTTTCTAACAAAGAAAAATATACTTCCCAATAGTCTTCAGTCTTAACCCAAACTCGAGCGACAATATCAACACTACTTTCAGCCAGTTTTATTACTCCAATAAAAAACGCTGGTTCATTCACAATTTTGAGATTTTTAATTATAACATCTTCAATGATTTTTTTAGCTTGTTGAATATCATCTTGATAACCAATAGAAAAAATAGTTTCAACTCTACGCTGAGTTTCCCCGGTGTAATTAACGATAGGTCCATTGGCCAGTGGTCCATTTGGTAAAAGAACGACTTTATTATCTTCGGTACGAAGTTTAGTCACAAAAATATTTATTTCATCCACCGTTCCAGAAAATTCTTGAGTTTCAATAAAGTCACCAACTTTAAAAGGTTTAATGACAATGATGAGAAATCCACCCGCCAAATTGGAAAGACTTCCTTGTAGCGCTAAACCAATCGCCAATCCGGCGGAGCCTAAAAGTGCAATAAAAGAGGTGGTTTCAACTCCTAAAATCCCTAGCACTGATAAGAACACCACTAATTTCAAGACGGCACTGAGAAGTGAAACTAAAAATTTTCTAATTGTTTCATCAATTTTTTTTAACTTTAAAGATGAGGAAAATAAATTTGACAACCACTTGGTGACAATAAACCCAACAACTAATGTTACCAGCGCCAAAGTAAATGAGGTGGCAATAGAACTTACTTTTTCCTCTGGAAAATAGTTAAATATTTTTTTAAAAATATCATTCATTAGTGAAGAATTTTCCTACAACGTAAAATCCATTTTTGTTTTAAATCGACTGTTATATTTGCGAACTTCAGGAGTCACAAAATTGACTTCGACGCTAAACTGACCTTTACCAAATCGATCTTTTTTCCAACTTGCTAGATTTTTAAGCTCGGTCATTTCTAGCCATTGTCCATTAACTTGGCGTAACCAAGTCACAGTCGTTCCTGATAATTGTGGATACAAAAGCTTGACTTCATTACCTTGAGTATCGATCGCATCAATTAAACTAACTTTCGCTAAAAACCGATTCCACATATTTTCAATATCTACCGCACAGAATTTTTTAAGTAACATGTTTCTCATTAAACAACTGTTATCGGTCGGACGAAAACCAGCGGGAGAACCTTCTCCAGCATAAGTGGCAAAACCTCCAATATAATCATCATCAAAACGATAATTGGCAGGATAGGAATAAAGTCTAACAAAGGCCAAAACGTTATCGCCATCTTTAATTTTTTCACGAACCGTAAGAATATTTTTACCGGCTTTGAGAGTTCCCATTTCAACTACATCAAAAAAACTTCGATCTTTGGTGAAAACTCCTTTGTAAGGCACGACTTTATTATTGATTAAAATCTCTACATCATCAGGTGTATTCCATCCAACGGAACTTAAATTAAATCCAAGAGACTCATCGCTAGCACCTGAAAAATCAAACTCCACATTGATGGGGCCTTTGCTGAGATTTTCCCAACTATAAAATCCTTTGAGATGAGTCGCTTGATGAATTTCTTTCGCCCCGGCGACCCATTGTTGCCAAGCCGCTAAACTTGCCGAACGCGTATTGTTAGCACCACTATAAACTTGACCACCATCGTACTCTTCTCCCACATTGCCAAAATTGTGGCCAAGCTCATGCCTTAGCACTACAGAACCACTAAAAACTGATCTGGTAGAAATAGCGTATCGTCCACCCAAGCCTCCATAAAAATCATCATTCGCCAAAACAATCGGATAATCCGTCGAGGCGGGTGCAAGCCTTAAAGCTCTCTCAATATTGAGAGTGTTACCCGGCATAATGGCGCGCTTAGAACCTTTGGGAGTTCGGTATAATCCGAAAATTGTATTTTTTGTTTGCACATCGGTGATGCCAGAATCTTTTGAAGGTACAAAAACCGCATAGACATTAAACAACATTAGATAACTGGCAAAGGTACTTTCACTAAACAGATCGTCGGTGATTCTTTTAGCATCTTCAAAAAAACGATTTTTTTCACTTAAGGTATAACCATCGCCGACAATTGTTAAATTAATACGATTTTTAGATGGACCTTGTTCGACAATGGTGCGAACTTCGGTATCTGACCAAGCATCTTGGGTGCCTGTACCTTCTTTATTAAATTCTGAATACTGCTGATTTTCCCAAGCTTTACGATACAATTCGGGCAAAGCATTTTTGGCATAAATTGTTTCACGGTAGGTAGGAGAATTAATGGAATCATATTCCGAGATAAAAGCAGGAATATCACGAACTACTTTGACCGTTTCGCCTTCGGAAAACCATGTTTTTTGGTTGGCAAAATCTAAATCGGTATCGATTATTTTTTCCACGGAGAAATGTTCGACAATACCCAAGGAATTCACTAGCTCTTTAACTTTAAAATCGGCCGAAGAGGTTTCAGAAAATATCAGTATCAGTAAAAAAGTGAAGTTTGATAAATTGCGCTTTTTCATTCAAGATCCTTTTGAAAGAAATTAAGAAATTGATAAAAGTGTAGAAAATTTAAAGCTGAAAAACTAGCATTATTCCCAAAAAAAAAATTAACGATTTTGTTTTGAATTTTATGACTGTATTCACCATCTTTAGAACGATTTCAAACTACTAAAGACAAAAAATATGTTATCTTTTTTTAGTTATAAATATTGAATCATTCTTACGCGGAGCATGTCAAAATGAAACTCCTTCTTGTAATCCTCTTTTCTCTTTCCTCGTTTACATCTTGGGCCCAGGAAAATTTATCAACAAATAGTAGTACCATCCCTTTTTGCCAAACAACTCTGAACACATTAGAAAAACTTCCCATTTTACAAAATGGGAGAGAAAAACCTCTTTTCGTTCATGCCCAAGAGATTTTTCGTTATGTTACTGGTTTCAAAAAACCAAAGGGGATGCCGGTTGTCGAGTGGTATTGTTTAATGTCCATGCAAGCTACTGGTTTAGAAACTTATATCCCTACCCAAATAAAAATTGAGCATTCTGAAGTTCGCCAATTTTTAGAACTTGAAAAAAAGGTAAAATCTCTCGATCTCAAAACCGTCATTGCTAAAAAAGATGAAATTCGAATTGAAGCAGTAAAAATAAAAGAAAATAATTCTTACAAAAAAGCATTGTCCAAACTATTTGGCCAAATTCAAATCGCAGAAGAAATATTGGCAGGCAAAAACTGGCTTCTACCGGCCATCGAGAATAATCAAATCCAATGGATCCCAGTGATTGAATTCCTTTTTAATGAGAAAAAGAAACAAGACGAATTGGCAGTTAAAAATTCTTTTGAAGAAATTTATCAACGAGTTGCCAGTGAATACGAAGGACTCGCCGGAAAAAAATATTTAGTTGAACTTTTTTATAGCAAAGCTCATTTGTTTAGTTATGCCATGCTCATTGCAATTTTAGGAATGTTTGCACTTTTTATCTTTAAAAATCCCAAAATCGCTTATTCACTTGCAGGTCTTTCCGCGATCGTTCAAATCGCTGCGATCACATTACGTTGTGTGATTTCTCAAAGAGCTCCTATTACCAATATGTACGAGACCGTTATGTTTAGTGGCTTTGGAGGCTTACTTTTAAGTTTTGTTATCGCTTACTTAAAAAGAGAAAAAAATTATGTGTTTGTTGGGCTTTGCTTAAATGTTTTAAGTCTGATGATGATGATGTTTGCTAACAATATGCTCACGCCATCAATCTCACCACTAGTCCCCGTGTTGCGAGATAATTTTTGGCTCAGTACCCATGTGACCACTATCATACTGAGTTATGCCGCCTATGCCTTAAGTTGGATGTTGGCCAATATTGTGATGATTAAACGCGCATTGGGAAAAATGGATTTAGCGGAAGTTAATCGACAGTCTGATCTGATCTATAGTGCCCTTAAATTTGGAACTGTGCTCATCAGTGCCGGAATTATTTTGGGAGGAGTTTGGGCCGATTATTCTTGGGGACGTTTTTGGGGATGGGATCCTAAAGAAACTTGGTCGCTCATCGTCTTTTGTATTTATTTGGCCATTTTGCATGGACGACATACCAATTGGATTAACAATGATCGATTTATCCCGATGGTCGCCGGTGCGTTTTTGAGTGTTATGATGGCGTGGTTTGGAGTTAATTATATTTTGGCCGCCGGACTTCACTCCTATGGATTTAGTGAAGGTGGAGCGATTTTTTTAGGAAGTTTTTTTATCATCCAAATTTTACTAATCGCACTCTGTGAGATCATTCGAGTTAAGAAAAAAACCGTGACTTATTGAAGCAACAATTTCACAATTTAGTCATGCATTTTTTCTTTCCTTTTAATTTAGTATTTTTTTTAATTTTTTCTATAATTCCATCAATCGCATGGAGTTATACTAATTTTATTTCTTACGGTTACACCTCATGTACTGCTTGCCATTACAATCCCTATGGAGGTGGACCGTTAACAGATTATGGTCGAGCTCTCTATGCAACAACGGTTGCAGGAAAACTTTTTCCCGCCAGCGAAGCTGCTCTGACTGATTCATCAGGATTTTTTTTCACTGCTAATGAAAAAACTTTGCCCGATTTTATCCGTCCATCTATCGATTATCGCAGTTTGTACTGGACTTCCAATTTTCAAGAAAGAAATGAAGAAAAAGTCGATTTGATGATGAATTTAGAGGGCAATGTGGTCTTGCAATTTAATCCTAAAGTTTATTTTTCTAGTAGTTGGTCGGTGTATCCCGATGACGAAAACACTAATATCGAAAGAGATAAGTTTATTTCTAGAGAAAACTACCTTTCTTATATTTTAAATGATGATTACCGGGTGCAAGCAGGTCTCTTTGATACGGTTTTTGGCTTGCGAATTCCTGATCATACTGCCCTTTCTAAAAACGTCACCGGTCTCAAACAAAATGATCAAACACTGGGAGCTTCAGTTCATCTTAAAACAGGTAAAATCGAAGGTGGAGGTCACCTCTTTTTAGGTAGTCCCCATGAAGAAGATTTTAATCGTCAAAAAGGTCTTTCTTTTATGGGCGAGTTTCGCGTTCTGGATTTTGTTACCTTAGGTGGCTCGGGATTATATTCTAGCAGTGATTTTTTGCAGAAAACCGCCATGGCGATTCATACTCGAGCAGGCTTTAGTAAAGGTTCAAGTTTAATCGTCGAAACTGGCTATGTTAAGTACACTCCTCAATCAAATAAATCCGATGAAACAAATACCTATGTGTTTACCCAAGGACTCATTCGTATGTTTCGCGGAATGCATTTTTTATCAACATTTGAGTTTAATACTCAAGATTCAGAAAGCAACCAAGGAACAACCTATAAGTATGGGCCAGGATTGTTATGGTTTCCAATGCAAAGATTAGAAATCAGAACAGAGTTATTTAATTCTCGAGCAGTCAATAGTACTTCCGTCAATAAAGATAACTGGAATTGGTTTACTAATTTACATATTTCCTTATGAGAAAGTTGTTGTGATAAAAAAAAGTATTTTGCTATTCATTTTAGGATTGGCCAACCTTGCGTTTGCTTCCTCTGCTGACGATCGTTACCAACAGGCTTTAGATTTTTTTGAAAACAACATGCCTGAAATTGCAGTTGATCTTTTGCGAGACAATGTAAAAACCTTACCATTACACCAAAAAAGCTTAGAGTTGTTGGCACAAATAGCATGGCAAAAAGCGGAATATATTAAAGTTATTAAAATCAATAAATTATTAATAAAATATTTTTACGATCAAGAAGTACTAAACCTAAAACAAATTCCAAAAATTGAATCCTATTTACGAAAAAAAATCGAGTTCAACCAAATTCCCTCAGATGAAGTTTTGACTTATTTTCAAGAGTTATCAAATAGTTTTCATCAACTGCAAAAAATTCATTTAGCCGCAAAAACCCAAACTCAGAATGATCCAGAAATTCTATCATTAAAAAACGCCGAAGACCGTTATGATTATATTTATCGACGTTTTTCAGCGGTAGAAAAAAAAGACCAAGATACCAGGTCACAACTTGAAAATAATGCCAATAAGTTCATGGCCGCCGGTAAATCGTATGATGCTTTAAAGATTTATCATCAACTTATTACTCAGTACTATGATAAACAAATTCTCTATATCCAAAATATTCCTCCTCTAAAAAATTATTTATCCACGGCAGTTCAATCACCAAAACTCAATAATGCTCGTAACATTCAATATTTTAAGAGTATGGCAAAAATTTATCACCAGATGGCCAAGGCCCAGCAAGGAAAAGTTCCCCGTGAAAAAATAAAACGAATTGAATATTTACGTAACAAGTATTTATTTATTTTTAAAGCACATGAAAATCCTCAACAATTTCTAAAAAACGTTGCTTCAACAAATCGAATTTTTAAACAACCAGAACCTGTCCTACCAGAAGATTTACCTGAAGACTTGCCTGAAGATTTACCAGAAGATCTACCTGAAGACTTACCTGAAGAAAAATCTCCCATAACCACTCAGTTAAAAAATGAGTCTCTTTTCAGACGCAGTTTTTTTACGGGCGTCATCAATTATATCTATTGGACGGAAAGCATTTCTCTTTCAAAATTATCTAACGGACAAAAAGATGATCTCAATGTAGTGGTTAGAGGTACGTGTGTTGGAGCTGGTTGGACCAAACAAATGAGTCGATTAGAATGGAGTATCAACGCTTGTTTACTGGCCGCCCTCGCCAATGTTGGTTCAAACCAAAATGCCAGTTTTCTTTATTTTCAAGAAGACGTACCGGTTTCGGGAATGGTTGGTCAATCAGGTCTTTCTTGGAGATATACTAATTCTGTCTCATTAGGTTTAGAGCTCGGATTATTTTCAAGGTCAGCCGATTGGGCCATTCCCAATGAAAATTATGCTATTAGTGATTCATCATTATCAGGAATTTTGACTAGCATCGTTGCCAAATGGGAAGGTGAGAAATGGTATCTCGCTCAAAAAATTTCTAAGTCCTCAGAGACTGATAGTTGGTGGATTTTCCAAGCCGCCTATAAATTTTAATAGTTGGTTAATCTTAAATGGTGTTTAGCGGTGCTAGTGCCAGTTATAGAGAAGTGATCCAATTAGCAAAAATTGTATTCTCTTCTGTCGTAAAGGTAAAACCTCCAAACGGCATGTTTCCACCATTTAAAGTCAGTTTTGAATAAACCGTCGAACCGGCCAACGATCCGGGAATCACTCTCCCACTATTGATCCAGTCTTGTGCAGTTTTAAACGCAGACCAATCTTGGTGATCCCCTGTATGGCAAGCAATACATTTTCTTTCCATCACTGTTAAAAAACTACAAAAAGTTGCTGTCCCAGTGCAGTTGCTATTAGCGTAAAGTTGATCGTCATTTTGATGTGAAGTTGGAACATTACAACCAGCAAGGAATAAAAAGAAAAATAAAAAAAATAGTCTGCTAAAATCCATCAAAAGATTATTTCACAGGAACGCACGCCTCTCCAACTACTTTATCTTTCATTTTTACCAATTTGTAATCAGCGGAAATACCAAACCACGATGGTAAGATAATAAACTGAGCGCATAATACTTTTTTATCTTTACTGAGTTTAATCGTACCTTCAACTTTTTTAGATATATCTTTAACTGTCACCATGCCAAAACCTTTTTTACTAATAAGATCGCCACTCACTCCATTAATAGTCACTTCATCAAATTTAGGTGCGCCTAAATACTCAGCCGCGTGTTGATCACGCAATCCCATTCCTGTTTCGGTGAAATAGACTAAATCTTTTGAATTCGCAGCTTGCAGAAATAATTTGGCCCGAAGTTTTGAGGTTTGCACTTTATCACCAGAAATTTTTGCATAACCAGAAAGATTCATTTTTAAATCAAAATTTAAAGCCGTTGTTTCAATTTTTAATAAAATTTTTCCCGGACCAAGACTACTTTCGGCCATCGTCCATTGACCTATGAAAAACAAAAGCAAAATGATGAAAATTTTAGACATTGATAACTCCCGTTTGGAAACCCAAAACTCGGCCACCTACTCCTAGTCTAACTAGGTTTTTAAAAAATGAGCAGAAATTATGTTCAATTATTTCGCATGTCCTTGAAATAGCAAGGTCTGTTCGTTCAATATTATATGTTATAATCTTAGTACATTATCCTCAAGGAGTTGTTTATGTTCGGTCTTGGTTTTGGAGAATTAATTGCCATTGGAATTATTCTTTTTGTTTTTTTTGGAGCGAAAAGACTTCCCGCTCTCGGTAGTTCTCTCGCCCAGGGAATCCGTAATTTTCAAAAAGGAATTAAAGGCGAAGTTGATAATCCTGAAAAAATTGAGCATAAACATCCGCATGTTCATGGCGAAGGCTGTAATCATGACCATGATCATGACCACCACCATCCGCCGAAAAAGTAGTCTCCAAAACTGAGTCATTTTTTCAAAAATTGTCTAATTTTTTTACAATCGTATTTTTCAGACGTTTATGTTTTCATCTTTTCATCTAGTTTCGGGTCATTAACCATGTTCTGTTGGCCTCTGCCTTGCTTATTACTCCTGTGAGTTAAAATTTTTTTGAATTTTGAACAGGAGAAAAACAAATGAAAATAAACAACTTTAATAAATTTTTAATGATGACTTTAGTCATTTGCAGCGGCTTAAATCCAGTTCTGGCCCTGGCAAAAAATAAAAAAATTTATTGTCACTCCGCTCGTAAAGAACGAATTTTTGTTTTAGATGGTGAACAAGTGGCTTTTTTTAATTTTCAAGATGGAGTTCAAAATTTTAGGGCAATTGCATCTGTGTCTGGTACCCCTTTAAAAAGAGTTAACCACACACTGACCAAAAATCTATTTCTTGAAGGAAGAGAGCATCAAATTTTTATTAAAGATGAAACCCAATTTAATGAAGCCGATGATTTTATTCAGATTACTTCGAAAGAAGGACACCGCATGACTTATCCTTTGTCATGCCAGAATTTGTAAAAAAAATTAATTTTTAAGTTTAAATTTTTCCACTTTATTTGTATCAGCAGGTCGTTCAGGAATTTGAAATCCTGAACATCCTGGAAGTAATTTGGAATTTTCAGATATTATAAAAATAGATTGATTAAGCGTTATCCATTCACTACTGACTCTTTTTTCTTCTGAATTATAGAGCGCTAATTCCACTTCGTATTTACCTCTTAGTGATGAACCTCCATTAAACTGAACCGGAGTAATTTCAACTTTTTGAGCATTGGCACGCAAAGTTTCTTGGGGAGAAACCCGAACTCCCGGAGGATTTGTTTGTTGCCCAAAAATTTCATACTGCTCAATCACTTTATTATGATCAAATGCAGGACACTCAAAGCGTTCAAAACGGGCCGAGGGTGCAGCAGCGCTGTACATAACTTTAAAAAAAGCTTTGAGCATGGTTGCTGGCGAAACATGGTCTGATCGAATTTCTTTTCTCACGATAGGGGCATAAAAGTATCCTAAAACACTGCCAGTTCCAGGACCACTTGATTTAGTGACTCTAATCAGCCACGAATCAACCGAAAAAGTTTCATAAATAAACATTGTATCGTCTTTGGAAAGTCTCGGAAGCTCTATTGCCACCAAAAAACCCTTGGTAATGGTGACTTTTTTTAATCCTGATCCAATCGACCAAGGAACTAAATCGATATCTTTAATTTTCGCAGAGTAATCATAGACATAAGCTGATTGCCTTCCTCTCTCCACTTTACCTTTTGGCATACAACTACTGAACAAAAAAAGTACGATGAAAATTGCTAACTTTTGTGAATAAATTTTTAATAGCTGATCAGTAAACAATTCCCTCTCCCCTTCAATTGTCCTGCATGAGTGATGATAATCGACTCAAAAGGCTCAAGTGATTCCGCTTCAACCTGAGTTTCACTTATTAAGCTTACCACAGCAAATCCCGGTTTCACTGAAATGAGAAAATCACCCGTTAATAACTCCATTTTAAATTGACTAAATTGCACAGAAAATGACGGCGATTGAGCAAGATTTAAAATATTGTTTTGATATTGAAAATAATCACGACTATTTTTTTTAGCAGATAACTCGAGGGAAGCTAAACCTTGTTCAATATGTAACGTTCGAAGTTTCCCGGAATCATCAAGTCGATTCCAATCCCATAAACGATAAGTAATCCCAGAAGACGACTGAACTTCTGCTAGCAATAATCCAGCTCCTAATGCATGAATCGTCCCAGCTGGAACAAAATAAAATTGCCCTTTTTGCGCCGGATAACTTTGTAAAAGAAGAGAAACATCTTCGCCATGATCGATCGCTGCTTGTAGTTGTGCCTTTTTAACTCCAGGTTTTACTCCAATAAATATTTTTGCATCAGGTAGGGCATCCAGAACAATCCAGCACTCATCTTTTCCTTGGGCCAAAGGCCCTTCTAATTTTTTGGCGATTAAATCATTAGGATGAACTTGGATGGAAAGATGTTGAGACGTCCCTAAAAATTTCACCATATAAGGAAGTCTAAATCCCAGTGCTAAAAACAAAGACTTTCCTGCGACCTCGCTTTGGCCTTCGTTTAAAGTAGAGACCTCCCAAGTCTCGCCGATGAGTTCACTTCCTTTGCGGATAGAATATTTTTCTTTTAGGTTAGTAAGAGTCTCACTTCCCCAGATTTTTGGAACTAATAATGGCTTAAGTCGACTAAATTGAGACTTTTGCACAGGTATCAATCCTTATAACAATTATTCATTTTATTAATTATACCAAAATGGAGACTGATTTTTTCTTTATATTATCAATAGATAGATATTCGTGTCGACTTTATGAGGCGATCTTGAGGATAGATTCTCAATAAAAAAGAGTCTGTTATTCATTAAAAATCATGAAGTTGACTTGAAAACCGTTAAAATGGGGTGCGTGGATCTACAATCTATCTTATGAAAACAAACAAAACAATTAACGTAGCGGTTTTTCCTTTTAAGGATCTCGTGCTTTATCCCAATGCCTCGATCCCGATGTATATCTTTGAACCGGCTTACATCAAAATGATTCAAGATGCACTAGAACTTGATATGCCAGTGGCTTTAGGCTTAGGTGATCCCGTGATTGATAGCGAGGGTCGTGAAATTCCTAATGCTTTAACTCCAAAAAAAGTGATGGGTATTGGAAAACCCATGGTCATCGAAAATTACGATGATGGTTCCATGTACATTTTATTGCAAGGTATGGGTAAAGTAACACTCAATATGGTGGTTCAAGACATTCCCTATTTAATTTTTGAAGCGACTCCTATCATCGAACATACATTAGATACCCATGGTTTTAAAAATGCTCCTATTGAACGCTTGCGCCAACTCTTATCCGAATGGATGGAGTGCAACGTCCCCGATATGAATCAACGGGCAGCATTTTTTGAAAAGATAAAAACGGTCAATCACATTATTGATTACATTAGTATGTTTTTGATTCAAGATCGCGACTTGAAACAGATTATTCTCGAAACAGAAAATGTGGCCGATCGAATTCGTTTACTCGACATGCTACTCCTGCGAGACGACGAAGATGAAATCACTGAAAATCGCTACTACGGTGACATTCTCAAACGGTTTGAAAAATTAGAAAAACAAGCTGTGCCCATTCAATAAAACTGAATGAACGTTTCCCATAATTATCTTCATTTGATATAGTCATTCCTATCTCATTTTTTTTAGGAATGGCTTTTCATGGATTACAAACATCAAGACATTGAAAGCAAATGGCAATCCTTTTGGGATCATCAAAAAACCTTTAAGGTAACCGAAGACAAAAGTAAACCCAAGTTTTATGCCCTCGATATGTTTCCCTTTCCTTCAGGAGCAGGACTCCATGTGGGCCATCCTGAAGGTTACACTGCCACCGATATTGTCTCTCGTTATAAACGGATGAAAGGTTTTAACGTTCTTCATCCTATGGGGTGGGATAGTTTTGGCTTACCTACCGAAAACTTTGCTATTCAAACTGGTCAGCATCCTAAACTCATCACTAAAAAAAATATCGACGTGTTTCGCCGACAACTCAAAGCGATCGGTTTTAGTTATGACTGGGATCGTGAAATAGCAACATCCGATGTGAGTTATTATCGCTGGACTCAATGGCTGTTTATTCAAATGTATAATAAGGGTCTGGCCTACGAAGAAGAAATTAGTGTGAACTGGTGCCCGGCGCTTAAAACAGTTTTGGCCAACGAAGAAGTGAAGGATGGAAAATCGGAGCGCGGTGGCCACCCCGTCATTCGCCGACCGATGAAACAATGGATGTTAAGAATTACCGAATACGCCGAAAGATTAATCACTGATCTCGATGAAGTCGATTGGTCGGATTCCGTCAAAGATATGCAACGAAATTGGATTGGAAAATCGGAAGGTGCTAGACTCGCTTTTCAATTAGAAAATTCAGTTGAAAAAATTGAAGTCTTCACCACCAGGCCCGACACTTTGTTTGGCGCGACCTATATGGTCCTGGCCCCGGAACATAAATTAGTCGATAAAATCACCACGTCCTCACAGTTAAGTGCCATCAAGTCTTACCGTGATGCTGCGGCGATGAAGTCTGATTTAGAAAGAACAGAATTGGCAAAAAATAAATCTGGTGTTTTTACTGGAACCTATGCAATCAATCCCGCCAATCAGAAAAAAATTCCTATATGGATTTCAGATTACGTTTTAGTTTCTTATGGAACAGGAGCTATCATGGCAGTCCCAGCTCATGATCAACGAGATTTTGAATTCGCGCAAACTTTTCAGTTACCTATTGTTGCGGTAGTTGAAGGTGGAGATATTTCAGAAGCTGCCTTTAGTGGCGAAGGGCCGCATATCAATTCTGATTTTCTCAATGGTCTGGCCAAAAACGCGGCGATTACCAAAATGATTGCCTGGTTAGAAGAAAAAAAAATTGGCAAAAAAGAAATCAATTATAAATTGCGTGATTGGCTTTTTTCGAGACAGCGCTATTGGGGTGAACCCTTCCCCATGATCAAATATGAAGATGGAACTCTTCGTTGTTTAACCGAAGATGAACTTCCTCTTGAACTTCCTGATTTAGAAAAATTTGAACCCTCAGGAACTGGTGAGTCGCCACTGGCCAACGCCACAGATTGGCTGTGGTTTGTCGATCCCAAGAATGGCAAAAAGGCGAAACGCGAAACCAATACCATGCCAAACTGGGCAGGATCTTGTTGGTATTATTTAAGATTTTGCGATCCCCACAACTCAACAAAAGCTTTTGATTTTGAAAAAGTGAATTATTGGCTTCCCGTCGATCTTTATGTTGGAGGTCTGGAGCACGCGGTTCTTCACCTACTCTATGCACGATTTTGGCATAAGGTTTTTTATGACTTAGGTCTTGTTCCTCATAAAGAGCCATTTAAAAAATTGGTCAATCAAGGAATGATCCTCGGTGAAGACGGCGAGAAAATGAGCAAGTCTCGCGGCAACGTCATCAATCCCGATAGTGTTATCGCTGAATATGGTGCCGACACTTTACGACTTTATGAAATGTTTATGGGCCCGTTAGAAAAAATGAAACCGTGGTCGATGAATGGAGTCAAAGGAGTTTATAATTTTATCTCCCGCGCTTACCGTTTTTTTGCCGATCAAAACAACTGGTCACTTAAAGTGGAAGATCCAGAGACCGAAAAAATTCTTCATAAGACTATCAAAAAAGTGACTCACGATATTGAAGGAATGCATTTTAACACTGCCATCTCACAAATGATGATTTTTAATAATCACTGTATCAAAACCGGAAAAGTCGCTCCCCCTACGGTTAAACTTTTTGCCAAAATATTAAGTCCCTTCGCTCCGCACTTAGGCGAAGAACTTTGGCAGTTAACGGGAGAAAAAAATTCTCTAGCTTATTCCCCATGGCCTAGTTACCACGAGGCCTTAACCAAAGATGACTCCATCACCATGGCGATCCAAATCAATGGAAAAACTCGCACGACTTTAGATGTGGCTGCTGATATTTCTAAAGAAGATTTTTTGGTCTTGATCAAACAAGATGAAAAAGTACAAAAATATT
>JBIKWR010000065.1:0-14514 GCA_044356225.1 Bacteriovoracaceae bacterium
TACCATACTGTTTGGAATCTTATCCCTCCAGTTAAATGATGTCTTGGCCTTACCGATGGATTGGCATGGAGTTTTTGGAGTCGATTCAACTTCTATCGGCAACTACACTCGTGCGAGCAAAAGTTCGTTAACGGCAGCAGATGATAGCTACGTCATCAATCGAGCATCGGGAGAAGCTGATGAGGCTTCTTTTCAATCCTATTTATTGAAATTGCGACCTTCAATTATTGTCAATGATAGCGCCACTTTTAATGCTGAATTAACCACTGGTTATGGCAATGGAGGCCGACTGGGAGATAGTAGTACACAAAGTAGTAATGGTTCTTTTGGAAATGCTTTGTATTTATATAATACTTCCAATGCCAATGATTCTGATTCTAAATTAGCGATCCGAAAATTTAATATGGAATTATTTTCTGACACCGGGACATATGTTTTAGGTCGGCAAAGTTCTCATTGGGCACTCGGAACAGTTTATAACGGTGGCGATAACACCTGGGATCGTCATAGCACTATTCGCGATGGAGTCACTGCTAAATATAAAATTGGTCATTTTAACATTACTCCTTATTGGTACAAAATTGATTTATCTGGAGGTACAAGAAGCGACGGTCTTACCAGTGATAATAAAACGATAGAATTTGGCCTTTCAATGCTTTACGATAACCCAGAAAGAGATTTAGCTTTTGGAATTTTATTCGGTCAAAAAAAATCAAAACCTAATTCTACTTTTATTCAAACCGATATTAACTCTACCGAGCAAAGACCACTTTACGGTACTAAAGTAAAAATAACCGATATCTTTTTCAAAAAATCTTTTGGAAAATTTCATTTTGCTCTTGAGGTTCCAATTTTTAGTGGCAGCTTGAATACGCTTTATGCAGAAAATGAAGATAGTAACACCAAGTACAAATCTAATTCTCTTATTTTTGAATCAGAATTTGAGTACAACCAATCATGGTCAGTCAATTTAGATGCTGGTTTAGTCAAAGGTGATGATGGTAAAAACGGCAGCTTTAAGGCCTCCTTTCTTCATCCCAATTATCAAATTGCCAACCTGCTTTTTCGTTACAATATGGAAGCTATTTCCGATCCTCAAAACAACAATGTTTTTGATTCTTATGTCACCAACACCAAATATTTAAAGTTCGGCATCGACTACACTATTAATGACTGGAGCTGGAATGCGAGTGTCATTCATGCTCTAGCAGATCAAACCGCCAAAGCTGGTGGCTCCGCTTATAACCATGAAAAAAATGAAGTATTTGTGGCCAATTTCTCACAAGCGGATGATCTAGGAACCGAAATTGATTTATCTTTTTTGTATCGCTGGAATCAAAACGTTCATGTGGGTGGAAATTTTGGTTACTTAATGGTGGGTGATTATTACAAGTTTACCAACACCGCTACTGAACAAGCTTTAAAAGACCCCTATCTCATTCAAGTGAACACTTCACTTTCATTCTAGGGTCGAAAAAACTTATTTAAAATGGCTGAAAGCCACCTTGATTCATTTGTTGATACTGAAATGGATTTCCCTGTTGTTGAAAATAATTGGGATCTGCCATGTAGTTTGGTTGAGTACCATACTCCCAAGGTTGGCCCGCAAAAGGATTATTCCCCATTCCCTGGCCATGGCCCATCAAATTTCCACCTGGATTCCACATATGGTCATTATAATTCCGATTTTGAATATAGGGATTGCCCATACTGTAATCGTCCATCCAGCTTTCGTCTGGGTTCCATAAACCCATTTCATTCATTTGATATTCATCCCAGCTATTAAAACCATAAGCCGAAGCAATATTTCTTCTACCTTGGTCTTCGTATTGTCTAAATTGATTGGCTTTTTGTGCATACATTTGTGAACGTTGATTCCACATTTGGTAAGAATTTTGAGCGTATCGTTGCATACCCATATAGCGCTCTTGGGCCCGCCTACATCCCACCGGATTTTTTAAGCCTTGCGGATTTGACGAAGTATAAAATGAAAACATTCCTGTGGAGCAAGCCTCTTGCACATTTCTATATTCACCTTGTAAACGCTGAATGCCTTGTTGTCCCATTCTCGAGGCCATCTGTGACTGATATTGAAACTGTCTTGATTGATCCAAATTATTGCCGGTAATAGCGTCATTTTTAGCTGCCCAATCTCTTTCTCGTCTTTCTTTCGTTCTGCTATATCTTTCAACGACAGGTTTAGATTTTCTATCTGCAGTTTTCAAAAGATTGCTAATATTTGACTTACTATTAAAAGCTGTAAATGCGGCTTTCAGTGAATCAATTTGTTCTATCGCCTGTAAGGTACCTTCTGCTTCGGTAAAATAACCATATTTTTCCAAGTTCGTAATCATTCCACGATTGAGACCCTTGGGTCCAGATAAGGCCTTAATTTTATCCATGACCTTATTAACCTCTACCACTTTTTCTTTATCAGAATCACTAATGCTACTTAACTTCCCTATACCATTGCTTACAACTTCTTTAATCGTCGTTATTAAATCTCGATATTCTTCCATATCAAGAGCGTCCATTTCCTCTTGTGATCTCGCTGCGGATCTCATATCGGCTGGCCAACCTTCTAGTTTTTCCATAACAATTTTATAGTTGAGCTCAAATAAAATAGGTGCAACTTTGCTAAGATCACCTTCATTTATTGATTGCTCAACTTCTCTTAATCCAGGGAGTCCCTTGGCCAATCTTTCTTTACATTTTTCGATAAAATCTTTTTTATCGGCTTCGTATTTTGAAAGATGTCTGATGTCACTGGCAAGATTTGGTTTTACAAAAGTCATACATGAAGCACCATCATGAAAAATTGCTTCTGCTCTTACCCCACCATAGTTTTGAGAGTTAAATGGAATACCTAGGACTATTAGTCCCCCGAAATCTTCTTCTGGTTTATTTAGTTCATCAAAATTAAAGGCAACTTGTGCTAAAGTATTAGTTGAAACTCCGGATTTTAAATTCCCTTTTTCGTCTATGGAGTTTTCGAAACAAGTAAAAAAATCGGCTAAGGTTTTATTTTCGGCAAATTTATAAAATGTAGAATAATAACGTTTTACTACACCATCTTTACCTTTAATCTCATGTTTATCAAAATAGGGCTTAATCATTGCGACACAATCAGCAGGGCCTTCAATTGGACGCTTAGGAATAATAGTTCGGGTTACTTCATCATACTCAAAAATATCTAATTCATTTGCCGGAACTCCCATCATAGTTCTTAGTATCGAAACTGGAATAGAATTATTTTCTTCAACTCCAGGGCAAGTTACTGCCGGAGCAGCAACTCCACCTGAAGAAATTGCTCCCGCATTATTTATCGTTGCACCAGGGACAGCTGTTCCTGCACCTACTGAAGTAGAATTTTTATTTGTATAAAATGAGTTAAATCTGGTTTTCCCATTTGTTGTATTTGTCTCACTTTGACTTATCAGAGGAGTAATCATTGCGACAACGATCAAGAGTAATGAGATTTTTTTCCAATGAAAATTCATAAAATTTTCCTACTTTAAATGGTTTACCAACAGCCCTATCGGCTTTGACGAAAAAAATTTAAATAAAATTACAAATTTATGGCAGGACTTGCGGGTCTATATCCCATTTGAAGCTAATACTTGATGGCATAACGATATTCGATCTAAAGGATTTCAAGAGATTATGAAGTTGATTAACATTCTGGTCTTTTAACAAAAATACCCAAGTAAAATTGTTCACTCGTTTTTCGATAACTGCCGGTTTAGGCCCTAAAACGGAGACTGAGGGGAAATGTTTTTGTCTTAGTTCATTTAAAACTTGGGAAGCCTTATCGCAAAACTCAATCAATTTATTTTCATTTTTTGCACTAAAGGCCAAAGAACAAAGTTTGGCAAAAGGTGGAAAACCACACTGTTTTCTAACTTTCATTTCTGAACGAGCAAAACTGAGATAGTCGTTATGAATTAAAAAATCAAACACTGCTAGTTTGGGATTCTGGGTTTGCACCAAGACTGTTCCTTGTTTCCCAAACCTTCCCGACCTCCCAGAAACTTGCATCAAAAGTTGCAATCCTCGTTCATGACTTCTGAAATCCGGAAATTGTAACTGATGATCAATGCCTAAAATAACGACTAAGTTAACTTTCTCAAAGTTATGCCCCTTCGAAAGCATTTGAGTTCCAATTAACAAGTCTGTTTCATGGCGATGAAACTGTTCTAAAACCTCATTTAATTTTTGATGAGTTTTTATTACCGCTCGATCAAAGCGCGCTATTTTTATTTTAGGAAATAACTGAGTGATCACTTCTTCAATTTTTTCAGTGCCAAAACCGCGATTTTCTAATTGAAAATTACCACAGACAGAACACTCGTCAGGGTAAAGAGTGGCAAACTGACATATTTGGCAAGAAAGCTTTTTACTTTTTTTAAAATACTTAAGACCTACAGAACAATTCGGGCACTGGATCGAGAAGCCACAATTGCGGCACTGAACATAAAGAGCATATCCTAAACGATTGACTAAAATCAAGGCCTGTTCATTTTTATTAAATGCCTGATTTAAGGCCTCAAACGATTTTCGATCCAGCGGCCAGTTTTGATCAAAAAAGCTTTTCTCTGCTTCATTCATGGAGCTTTTTCTCACATCAATGATTTCAATTTTCGGCATAGTAAAATTGCCTGGGCGATTTTCCATTTTAAAAAAATTTTTTTTTAATTGATATTGATTTAACAATTCAATACTGGGTGTCGCCGATCCATAAATAATTTTTGCTTGTGATTGTTTACTTTTTTTATAGGCCAGCAGTTTAGTATTATAAGGACAACGATCGTCTTGTTTATAAGATTGATCATGCTCTTCATCGACGACTATCAAACCTAAGTTTTTTATGGGAAGAAAAATTGACGAACGAACACCTATTACAAATATCGGATCAGCACTGGATAACAACTGTTGCCAAACATTAAATCGTTCAGAATCAGTTAAGGCGCTATGATAAACTAAAATCCGGCATGCTAAATGTTTTGTAAAAAATTTGATAAATTGGGGAGTTAAATTGATTTCAGGAACTAAAAACAAAACTGATTTACTTTGGTTAATAATTTTAATCATCAGATCTAAATAAACGATTGATTTCCCGCTCCCGGTGACTCCGTATAAATAAAATGATGTTTCTTCTCCACTGGCCATTTGTGAAGCGATCTGGTTTTGTTCTTCCGTAAGATTAAAACTAAGTGGTTCACCCAACCCTTTAAGGAATTCTTTTTTTCGGGGTTTTTTTAAAATTTTTGTCAATGAATCAAAAATCAGCTTACCAACTGGATATTGATAATAATCACTGACCCATGAATAAAAAGTAATTTCATCATGGTCAAAAAAAATATCTTCCAGCACTAAGGAATCAATGTTTTTTATCTTACTCTTCTCAAATTTTTGTTTTTCAATATCTAGGTCTAGTCGCCAGACAACACCTAAAATGATTTTTTTTCCAAAAGGGACTTTGACCATTTGTCCAACACTGAATTTGCTCTCTGATTGGTAGGTAAAAAGTGAGTCTTTTACGGGAGTATTAACGGCAATTTGATAATAATTCATTTTTTCTTTTATAAATAAATAACAGGAAATTTTCTGGCAATCTCATTAGATAAACTACCACTTGCTTCAATTTCATCATCCGCTTTTTGCGTAAAAGCTTTAAAATTTTTAGAATCCTTGCCCCATAAAAAATGTTTCCGAAATTGCAGACGGTATTTTTGTTCATTGATTAAAATTTTGACATAAGCCGGAAGCTCATGTGATCCATTATAAAGAATATAATTCCCATAAACGCCTTCAAAATGACTCTGATCTTTTTTAAACTTGATTTCTGCTAACCTGCGAGTTTCATTTTCAAACTTTGCCTCAAAGTTTGGAAAATTAACAAACCAAAAAAACTGATCAAGTTCTCTAATTAAATTGATGCCCGATGAAGAAACATACATTGGTGAATTTAAGAGTTCATTGATTTTACTTTGACGATCGTTATCGTCACTTTTTAGCGGGCTCTCTGAAGAATTAATTTTAGATTCATTGCCGCGATTATTTTTTAAAAAATTACGGTATTTCCTTAAAAGTTCTACTTTCTCAAAATTTAACAACTGTCGATTCGATTTGAAATCCGGAATTTCTTTTAATAAAAAATTCTTAAAACCATCTCCGTCATTGGCGGCGAGTGAGAGTATTGTCGAATAAAAAATTTCAGCAGGTGCCGATAAATCTTTTTTTATCACTCGATGAATTTGGGGAATTTCTTTATAAAAAGTACGGCGAGTTGAGGGCTCGGTGACTCTTTGATAAATTGAAAAAGTTCCACCTTTGCTCGCTAACAACATTTCGACCAAAATTTGTGAATTTTTATCCGCTGCTATTTTTTCATCTGTCTCGGAGGCATCTGAATCTAAATAATTCAAAGTGAAACTGACAAAAATCCCATCGGCTGAAAAATCTTTGTTATTATTATTGCGAAAAAGACCTTCGACGGTTGGCACATTGGCAAAACCAAGAAGTGGGAGAAAAAGTAGACAGTGAAATACTTTAACTATATTGGTCATTTCTAACATTGGAGACCTCATCTGTTTTCAATTCTATTTTTTAATATTTGGTAGGTAAACTCGCTAGTTTCATCTAAACTTAAGGCCATATCTATGGTCGCTTCAATATAACCTTTTAAACTACCTGTATCATAGCGCTTTCCTGCAAAAATAAAGGCAAATACATTTTCTTCAGATTGGCACATTTGATTAATTGCATCGGTTAATTGATATTCCCCACCAGCACCTCTTTTAATCGTTTTTAGATGCTGAAAGATTGAGTTTTTTAGAATGTATCTGCCTGGTGTGGCCAAATTTGTTGGGGCCAATTCAGGCTTAGGCTTTTCGATCATTTTTTTCATTTTTAAGGTTTTATTATTATCAGGAGATTGATCTTCGATAAATTCTCCATCAACAATCCCATATTTTTGGGTTTCCGATTTGGGAACTTCCATAACTCCAATCACAGAACCAGCATTTTGAAGATAACAATCAATCAATTGTTGAGTGCATGGACGGTCATTAAAAATTAAATCATCGGCCAATAAAACCGCAAAATCCTCTCCCGCAACTAATTCTTCTGACATTAAAACTGCATGGCCCAAACCTAATTGCTCTTTTTGTTCGACTGAATTTATCTTAATCATCGATCCTATTTTTTTTATAATCGCCAATTCTTCAAACTTTTTTTGCTCTTCTAAAAAACGCTCCAAATGAAGGTTGGGTGAAAAATACCTCTCTATTTCTGGTTTAAAACGAGAAGTGACAAAAATAATTTCTTCAATCCCCGAATCAATAGCTTCTTTAACAACATATTGGATCATTGGAACATTTAAAATCGGAATGATTTCCTTCGATATTTCCTTGGTTGCAGGTAAAAACCTAGTTCCTCTGCCGGCAACGGGAATAACTGCTTTTTTAATCTTCATTCCTGACCTCTTAAAGGTTATACTTTCTCTCAGTTAGTGTTGGTCTCTAATTATTATCAATCACCTCTCCAAGGAAGGCAGGTCTTTATGATAACCTCTCGGTTAGCGAATTTTAAGTGTAACTTCTTATTTCTTTGGTTATTTCTTTCCCTCGTAAGCTTCAATGTAGTGGCCAGAGTGCATCCGTACGAAACAACGCGTCTTAAATCCACTGGTGGTGCAGGAGTGGGTTCTATTCTATTAGATGAATCTGCTGTCCTCAACCCAGCTCCCTTGGCGTTTTATAATACTGGAACTATTTATGTCCAAAAAATCGACGCTGCCTACGATACAGAATCAGTTAATGGAGTAACCACAACCGAAGATACGACAAAATCAGTGATGGTTAGCGATGCCAAGGGAAATCTGAAGGGTTCCTTAGGTTATTTTCATCAAATTGAAGGTAATGCCAAACGCAAAAGAATAAGTGGTTCTGTGGCCTCTCGAGTAGGAGGTAATTCCGCAATGGGAGTCGCTTATTGGCATACCAAAGATTACAACGATCTTGCAGAAAATCCTGAAACGGAAGATAAGTATAATCAAGTTGTTTTTGGTGTCTCACATGCACTTAACCAAGAGTTTTCGATGGGTGTAATCGTGATAGATCCATTAAAAGTTAAACCTGAAGATAATCGTTTTGTCGTTGGGTTTCAGTACCTCTATCGCGAGTTTATCGCTTTAATGACCGACGTAGGATCTAACTACAATTATGATCTCTCGCCTAATTTACTTTACCGAGCGGCGATTCAATTCAAATTTTATAATGACTTTTATGCCAGGATTGGAATTTTTGACGATAAAATGTTGATGGAAAAAGGCAATGGCATCGGCTTAAGTTGGGTTGGTCCCAAACTTATCTTAGATGGTGCATTTAAAAATACTTCCCCTAAAGGCGAAAGTTTATCTGATATTTCTTATGGAACTAAAGTTAGAGAGTTAAGCATGTCCCTTTCCTATTTATTTTAATTTTCTCATAAGGAATATTTATGCCCGTTGCTCCAAAATCTACTAAGCCAAAGGTTGATGAAGAACCAAAAATTAGTAAAGAACTGGCCAATAAACACCGGCAGCGTTTAACTTTTTTAAAAAATGGAAAAGAGTTTTTTAAAAAAGAAGACTTCGTCAATGCTACCAAATGCTATAATACTTATCTCAGTATCATCGCTGAATATAAAAAAGTTCCAGAAAAAAAATTGAGTCCTAAAAACTTTGACGAAGAAAAAGATTTGGCCGAAATGCTTCTTATTAGTCATACCTATTGGGATCTCGCCCGCATTTATGATCGAACACCCTCGTTGAGAACCGATTTTGAACGTGTTTTGAATCAGTTTGTGGAATTTACCAAGGGATATAAATACGAGTTTCCCAATGCTGGGATGTTAAAACGATTTATTAAACGAAAAAAACTCGTCAATAAAGATTCATTTAATCAAGCTGCTATACGTTTAAACATCGATCAAAAAAAATGTTATATCGCCACCATGTTGTATGGAGAAAATCATTTATACACTCAGCAACTGAAACTCTTTCGCGATCATTCATTGATGTTATCTAATCCAGGAAGAATTTTTATTAAAATATATTATTTGTTTTCCCCTTTTTTAGTTCTTTTTAATTTCCACTTTCCGATAATTGGAAAAATCATCAATACTCTCTTACTTAATCCGTTGGTAAAAATTGTACTTTTATTAACGAGGAAACGTTTTGGGAATTTTTAAAACACTGATTATTAAAGAATGGCTTAAGGCCTTTATTGGTGCTGCCAGTGTCTTGTTTATCATGGTGACAGTCTCCAATTTAATTGATGGGTTTCTCAGATCGAGCGTCACACCTTGGGAAGTTGTCATTAACTATTTTCTTGATATGCCTAAATGGATCAATCGTCTTCTGCCCGTTTCAAGTCTGGTGGCAAGTTTGTTCAGCATTAATAAATTACTCAGGAGAAATGAGTTGATCGCTCTCTTTAGCTCTGGCTTTTCGCGAAAAAAATTTATCATAACAATTTTACAAGTAAGCTCAATCGTTGCTGGACTTCAATTTTTAAATACCTCATTTGCTGAGCCCTTTTCTAAAAAACTTAGATATTATTTAGTTCCTCAAACCGTTACTAAGTTCAAACATGATCGAAACCTAGGATTGCGAACATCAGCACTTGATAGTGGGAAAATTTGGTATAAATCTAAAAATTATTTTTTTAGTTTTTCCACATTTGATAAGGCCAATAATGCAGTCCATGATGTTAATCTTTATTATTTTTCACCTGATCATAAACTGCAAACTCTCATCATCGCCAAAAAAGCCATTTTCATAGAACGCGAAGGATGGAAATTTTATGAAGGAGAAAAAACACTAGCACTTAATACTGTCAACTTTCCCAGAAATGTAAAATTTCAAGAAGAGCTTGTTGTATTAAATGAAGTGGCCCAAGATTTCAAAGATATGGAAGCAGATATTAATACGTTAAGTATTTTTAGCTTAGCAAAGTTTATTTATAAAATTAATAAAAGTGGAACTAGTAGTATTGAATATGAAATTCTATTTTTAAAAAAATTTGCCGACTCAATCCTTACGATTCTCTTTAGTATGGTGGCCATTTCCATTATTTTTAATCCCAATAGAAGAAGTGCTAGTTTTTTAAAGACGGTTTCATTCACCTTTGTTTTTTCAATTCTCTTTTTTCTGGTGGATTCTAGTTTTTTGGCACTGGGGAATAGTGGAAAAATTTCCGTCTTTATGGCCACTTTTTTCATACCTTTCATTTTTTCACTCTATATAATCTTTAGAATTCGTAAAAATCGACAATTGGCATAGCGCGTTATTTAGACGGTATTTTCAAATCATGTTAGTCTCATTTTCATGCAAAATGTTCATCTTCAAAATCCAAACTTAGTAGCAGAATCACAGACTCCAATGATTCCAATGTCTCTTTTTAAAATACTAAAGTACCCTCACCCCATATTAGCAAAAAAGGCCCAACTCGTTTCCACTTTTGACGAATCATTAAAACTCATTTGTACCAAAATGCTGAACACCATGTATTCTGCACCAGGTATTGGTCTCGCGGCCCCTCAAGTTGGACTTTCTCTAGCGATTATTGTGATCGATATCGATTTTGAAGCAGAAATTAAAACCTTGGCCAATGGTGATCAAATTAAAACTGTAGTTAATAAAAACCCTCATATCTTTATTAATCCAAAAATTTATTCTACGGATCAAACATTTGTAGAAAATGAGGAAGGTTGTCTTAGCCTGCCGGGGATTTTTGAAAAAGTTTCTAGACCAGAAAATATTGAGTTAGAGTATCAAGACTTAAACGGAAAATTTTTAAAATTATCCGCCCAAGGTTTGCTCTCGGTCTGTATTCAACATGAAATTGATCATTTAAATGGTAAAGTTTTTATCGATCATCTAGGTCAGTTAAAAAAAAGTTTTATCAAAAAAAAATTAAGTAAAAATAAATAGCCAATCAAAAGACATCAATCAGTAGAGAAAGAGCATGCTTAAAACAATTTTTATGGGAACTCCTGAAATTGCTGTACCCTGTTTAGAATCTCTCGCTCAAAATAAATTAATCAATCTGATTAAAGTAATTTCTATGCCTGATCGACCATTTGGACGAGACCAAAAATTAAAAACGCCAGAAGTAGCAGCCGCTACCAAAGAACATCAATTACCATTGTTACAAATAGAAAATATAAACCAAGATCCACATCTACTAGACTTATTAAAACAGGCGGATTTAGTCATCGTTTTTGCATTTGCTCAGTTTTTAAATGAAAAAATTTTAAATGCACCTAAGCTAGGCTGTTTCAATATCCATACTTCATTATTACCCAAATTTCGCGGAGCTGCTCCTATTCAAGCAGCTATTTTAGCCGGTGAAAAACAGACAGGAGTCACCATCCAAAAAATGGTCAAAAAAATGGATGCTGGAGATATAGCTCTTCAAAAAATAATAAATATCTCAAATGATGAAACGGGCGATTCTCTTTATCAAAAACTAAAAATCCTCTCGGTCGCTGCTCTTGCAGAATTTATCGAACAATTAACTCAAAATAAAATCCGTTTTATTCCACAAGATGAATCGCAAATTTCTTTCGCCCCTATTTTATCCCGCGAAGATGGATTTCTCGATTTTAAAAATTCCGATGCCATAAGCGTCTTAAGAAAGATTCGTGCGTTTCATTCTTGGCCTGGTAGTTACTGTTTTTTGGGAGATAAAAGGATGAAAGTTTTCAAAGCGATAACTTCTCCTTTAAAATTAAGCCCTGGAAAGACGGAGATTGTTGATAATACTCTTAATATTGGATGCAAAGATTTATCAATACGTTTAATTGAGATACAATTGGAAGGCAAAAAAGTTTGTCATGATTCAACATTGCTCAATGGAATGAAAAAAGAATCTTTAGTCATTAACCCTTAGCCTCTTGGAGTCATTGTGGTCATCATCTCTCCTTCTTTATTAAGTTGTGACTTTTCAAAAATCGCTGAAGAGGTAAAAGTCTTTGGCACTCAAGAATCGTTGTGGCTCCATCTCGATATTATGGACGGTCACTTTGTTCCTAATCTAACTTTTGGCCATGCAGTGATCAGAAGCATTAAATATCAAACCACGTTACCACTCGATGCACATTTTATGGTCACCAACCCTGATTTTTATGCAGAAACATTAAAAGATGTAGGACTTCATAACTTCACTGTTCATGCTGAATCATTAGGTAATGATAATCATAAAATCCTGCTCTTTTTAAATAAGTTAAAAAAAAATTATCCTAGTGTCGGATTAACCTTACGTCCTGGAACAGATCATCATGTCATCAATGATGAAGTGTTAAAAAAAATCGATTTGCTTTTGGTCATGAGTGTTGAGCCTGGATTTGGTGGACAGTCATTTATTGAAAACACATATGATCGAATTGCCTATTTTCATCACAAGAAAATATCGCTCAAAGCTCATTACCAAATTCAAGTTGATGGCGGCGTTACGAACAAAAATTCTGCCAAACTGATAAAATATGGTGCCAATAATCTGGTTGCAGGATCTTTTATTTTTAAAGATGGACCAGGACAATATCAACAAAAAATTGATTCACTTAGGACCTAATGATGAAATTAGTACTAACAGGTAAAGACTTATCCATCGATCAAGTCTATCAAGTTTCTCGCTGCCAAGTAGGTGAACTTAAAATAGAACTTTCCTCCGAAGCTTTGGCTTCAATGGAAAAAAGTAAGGCTTATGTAAAAAAAATCATTCAAACTGGAAAACCTGTTTACAGTATCAACACAGGATTTGGTTCTCTTTCTAGTAAAAAAATTGAAAATCATGATTTAAATCAATTGCAAGTTAATCTCATACGCTCACACTGCACTGGCGTGGGCCAACCATTTGATGAGGAAACCACTCGCGCCATCATGCTTCTTCGAGCAAATTGTTTAGCTTCAGGATTTTCTGGAGTTAATCCAGAAATAGTAAAATTACTTTTAACATTTCTGATGAGAGGGATTATTCCTTTTGTGCCATGTAAAGGATCTGTTGGGGCGAGTGGAGATTTAGCTCCCTTATCTCATATTGCCTTGTCACTCATTGGTGAAGGTAAAGTTTTTTATCAAAAGCAATTGATTGAAACTAAAATCGCCTTAAAAAAAGAGAATTTATCGCCGATTGTTTTAGGCCCGAAAGATGGGTTAGCACTGATTAATGGAACTGCTGTTATGACCGCACTTGGAGCTTTGGCGATTGCAAAATCTCGAAGACTCGTTAAGCTCGCCGATGTTGCTGCTTGTTTAACCAATGAAGCTGTACGTGGATCTAGCAACGCTTATGACCCTTTAATCACGTCTCTAAAGCCTCACCCAGGCCAGATTGCTTGTAATGAGAATTTAAATTTAATTCTTACGAAATCTGAAATTCGTGACTCTCATAAAAATTGTGAAAAAGTTCAAGACCCTTACAGCATTCGTTGTGTCCCTCAAGTGCATGGAGCTTGTAGGCAAACAATTATGCATGCAACGTCGGTTTTAGATATTGAGTTAAATGCCGTCACTGACAATCCTTTAATTTTTGTTGATCAAGATAAAGTTGTTTCCGGTGGAAATTTTCACGGTGAGGCCGTCGCCTTTGCTCTCGATTATTTGGCGATCGGGATGGCAGAACTTTGTAATATTTCGGAGCGTCGAGTGGAAAAAATGATGAATCCCATTTTTTCCGACCTACCCCATTTTCTAACTAATAATGCCGGCCTCAACAGTGGTTTAATGATCGCACATGTGACTTCCGCTGCCTTGGCGAGTGAAAATAAATATCTTTGTCATCCTGCCAGCATCGACTCAATTCCAACTTCTACCGATAAAGAAGATCATGTCTCGATGGGAGTTACTGCTGGAAGAAAACTTATGGAAATTCTGGATAATTTAAAACATTGTTTGGCGATCGAATTTTTATGTAACACTCAAGCGATTGAGTTTTTACGGCCATTAAAAACAAATCATGGTTTAGAAAAAGTCATCGAATTAATTAGGACAAAAGTGCCACCGATTGTTCAGGATCGAGTGTTTCATGAAGATATCCAAAGTATTGCAGATTTAATTGAAAAAAATAAAATTATTGAAACTATAGAAGATGCTATCGGAGAATTAAAATGAATACTATTCCTCTGCCTCCTCTAGGGCCTACTTTAAATTGCAAAGGTTGGCATCAAGAAGCTGCTCTACGATGTTTGCTTAACAACCTTCATCCCGATGTTGCAGAAGATAGAGATCAATTAATTGTTTACGGAGGAAATGGTCAAGCCGCTAGAAACTTTAAAGCGCTTGAAAATATTATTTCTTCACTTAAGACAATGGAAAATAATGAAACGCTTTTAATTCAATCAGGAAAACCTGTTGCCATTATTCCCGGCCATCAACATGGCCCACGAGTTTTGATCGCTAATTCCAATTTAGTTCCTCATTGGGGGACTTGGGAGCATTTCAATCAGTTAAAAGATCAAGGCCTCATG
>JBIKWR010000217.1:0-4221 GCA_044356225.1 Bacteriovoracaceae bacterium
TTGATAAGGCACGAGGGCAATCGGTTGTGCGTCTTTTTTTACTTTAGGATCATTATCATAAACCCCATCAGTTTCTGTGAGTAAAACCAGAACATCAGCGCCAACTAACTGCGCCACCATCGCGGCTAATTGGTCATTATCACCCAAAGTAATTTCTTCAAAACTAACGGCATCGTTTTCATTGATGATGGGTATAACATTTTTTTCTAATATCTTTTGCATCGCCTGTGAAAGATTAAAGTGTCGTTCACTACTTCCTAAATCGCTATGGGTGAGTAAAACCTGAGCAATCGTTTGCTGATACTTTTTAAACTCTTTATAATAGTGGGCCATGAGCAGTGGTTGCCCCACCGAAGCACAGGCCTGGTCATAAGAAATATGTAAAGACTTAGGCGTCTGGTCATTGAGCAAATATTTTCCCACATTGATGGCACCTGAAGTGACCAACAGCACATCTATGCCCTGTTGTTTTAAAGTCACTAAATCTTTAACTATTTTTTTGATATTGCCGGAAAGAATCCCCAATTTGCGATCCGAGACTCCCGCCGATCCAATTTTAACCACGATACATTGAGGTTTTTTTTTAAATTCTCTTCTAAAAATTACATCTTTTTTCAATTAAAAATAACCTCCACCAAATGGCCCACGGGTTTTTTTAATTTTTCCTTTGCCCACCTTTATTTTAGGTGTTTTTGGTCCAGCACCCATGCCACCACCTCCGCCCATCATTGCTCCCAGATTGGGCATGCCACCTTTCATCATCTGCCCCAACATTCCGGACATCATCGAGCGCATTTGTTCAAAACGTTTTACAAAACCATTCACTCCATCCAGGGTGGTGCCCGAACCTTTGGCAATTCGATTTTTACGGGATTGATTGAGCAAAGTATGATCTTCGCGTTCTTTCTTAGTCATGGAGCCAATCATCGCTTTTATTTTTTTCATTTCGGCTTCAGCGGGAGATATATCGCCCAGTTGACGAAGCATCCCTCCCATCCCCGGAATCATTTTTAATAAATCTGTCATGGAACCAAGTTTACTCATTTGTTCCATCTGCTGCATAAAATCGTTAATGGTGAAACGGTTTTTCTCCATTTTTTGCATTAATTTTTCGGCCTCTTTTTCATCGATGACTTCTTCCGCCTTTTCCACCAATGTTAAGACATCGCCCATATCCAGAATTCGTTTGGCCAAACGATCGGGGTGAAAAAGCTCTAAGTCTTTCATCTTTTCACCAATCGAAACAAACCTGATGGGTACTCCCGTGGCATAACGAATAGACAAGGCCGCTCCACCTCTGGCATCGGAGTCCATTTTGGAGAGCACAACTCCCGTTAACCCGATCGCTTCGTGAAAAGATTTCGCCACATCCACTGCTTCTTGCCCAGTCATGGCATCGGCGACAAACAGCACTTCGGGAATGAGATCGGCAATCGCCCTTTTCACCTCTTTGATTTGGCCCATCAGTTCTTGGTCGATATGCAATCGTCCAGCAGTATCGATTATCACCACGTCTTTATGGAGCCTTCGCGCTTCTTCAATTCCTAACTTAGCGATTTTTTCTGGCGGCAATTTAAGATCGGAATCAAAACAATCGATGCCAATACTTTTGGCCAAGGTCATGAGTTGATCTTTGGCCGCTGGTCTAAAGGTATCGGCGGGCACTAACAAAATGTCTTTTTTATGTTTTTGATTGAGAAAATAGGCCAGCTTCCCTGAAAATGTGGTTTTACCCGCACCGTTTAAACCGACAATCAAGATGGGAATGACCGGAGGTCGATCTAAATTGAGCGCTTCATTTTCGTTGCCCATCACAGCTGCTAACTCATCGTGGACAATCTTAATAAACTGCTCGCCAGGATTCACCCCAGCGATCACCTTTTCGCCTAGCGATTTTTCTTTGACTGCAGTGATGAAATTTTTCACTACTTTAAAATTCACATCCGCTTCTAACAACGCGGTTTTAACTTCTTTGAGAGTTTCGTCAATATTTGATTCGCTGATTTTATTTTTGCCACTGATGTGTTTAAAGGCATTGGAAAATTTTTCGCTTAATTGATCAAACAAGATTGCACCTACCAGTTTTAAAGTTTTGAATTTGAAAAGAAAAAGGGCCGGCGAATACTAACAAAAATCTGGACTTAATGCCACAAGCACCAGGAATCTAGGTACCTCCTAGCTGGTTAATTGAAAGTAATGGGAGATGATCTCTCGCACTTCATGGGGATGATTCGCTAAATAGTCAGCGCCTTGCTCTTTGAGCGCCTTCATATTCGCATGATCACACCACAAAACCCCAATCGAGCGACAACGAATCGCCTTGGCGCCTACAATATCGGTATAACTATCTCCAATATGAAAAACTTGTTGGGGATCAATCGATCCCACCATCTCTTGTAATCCTTGCGGGTGAGGTTTGATCGGCGTGCAAGTTCCCGAGCGCAAATCGCTAAAAAAATGCATCACTTTTAAATCGGTTAACAAGGCGACGGTGCTCTCTTTATCTCTGGCAGTCCAAACATAAAGGGCGAATTGCTGTTGTTTGAGAAAGGTTAAAAGCTCGGTAATGCCATCAAACAATTGGTATTTTCTAGGAGTTGAATTCATCGCCAACATCCATCGATCTTGAATTTTGGCCTGGTCAGTAGCACTAGTGATACCAAAACTGGCATAAAACTTTTCTATATTAGGATCAAATTTTTTTTTCACCTCGAGGATCGAAATTTTTTTATTAAAAAAATCCGACAAAATTGCCGCCACCGTTTCTAACACCATTTGACTGCTGGAGATTAAAGTTCCATCACAATCAAAGACAATATGGCCTTTAAACTGAACTTGAGTCATTTTTTTCCATTGTTTAAGCTTCTTTTTACTTTATCGTGAAAGAGTATTATACCGTTTTCTATGGGATTTTCATCTGGTTTAGCGCAAAAAATTTCTCGTTTAAAAGCACGGCGAACACCTTTGCAAATAGGACGTTTGTCTTTTGCCTCCAGTTTAATTCAGGCACCTATGGCCGCCATTTGCCATGCCCCTTACCGTCTTTTGATGGAAGACTTAGGTGCCGGAGGCACCGTCTCTGAGTTAATTTCCGTCCATGCCATCGCTCATCAAAATAAAAAAACTATGCACATGCTCTTGATCGATCCACGCGAAAAAAATGTGGGCATTCAACTTTTTGGCGAAGATCCCAAATTGATATTAAAGGCAGCAAAAGTTTGTGAGCGTTTACCTATTCCACCCAAATTCATCGATATCAATATGGGTTGTCCCGTTTCTAAAGTCGTGCATAAAGGAGCAGGAGCAGCGTTACTAAAAACTCCTCAAGAGCTCAAACCCTTTTTGACCGAAATTAAACAAGAACTTAGTTTGCCTTTAACTATTAAAATTCGCACCGGCTGGGATGCCCATTCAATAAATGCCCAGGAAGTAGTGCAGATTGCCCAAGAAGTAGGAATTGAGTTTGTCACCATTCATGGCCGCACTAGGGCCCAACAATATACTGGCAATGCCGATTGGAATTTAATTGATTCGGTGGCAAAAAATTGCGCTTTACCAATTATTGGCAACGGCGACTTACATACTCCTCACGCCATTTTGGCCAAAAAACAAACCACTCATTGCCAGGCACTGATGGTCGCTCGAGGGTCGATTAGAAATCCCTTTATTTTTCTCGAGAGCGAACTATTCGCCGATGAAGAGGATTCCTTTACCGCCACCGATTACTTAGAAGTGCTCCATGTTTTTGCGGGTTACATTAATGACCATTTTCATCAAGACCAAATCAAAACCATTCAACTTAAAAAACATGCCGCTTGGTTTGCCCAAGGCTTTCCCTTTGTGGCACAGTTTCGACAAAAAGTTTTCACCGCCGAATCCTTTGATCATCTCTTAAAACTCTGTGATGAATTTTTTCTTTCGATCAAAAGTGAATTCCAAAAAATTGATCATGCCCAAAATTTCATGTCATCTGGGCACGGTTAGAACTGGTCCCTTATTCGGTGTAAAAAAACATCAAAAACTATTTCCTCATTTAAGAGATAGTCTTCAAATAGGGAGCATGAGCAAAAATTGGTTTGTTTGATTAAACTTTAATTAATTTTTGATTATGAAAATCGATATAAAGCCAAAGATGATGCATCAACATTTCCGGTTTTTTCGTAGTGTTCCAGGTGCGGCGAAAAAGCCGATTAATGTTTGCTCGTAACATCGCTAGCGTGT
>JBIKWR010000218.1:0-4194 GCA_044356225.1 Bacteriovoracaceae bacterium
GCTCGAACTCCGCTTAGGCATAAATTCAAACCTTTCACTCGCTTCACGCTCGCTCAGCCTCCACTGGAGGCCGGATTGAATTTTTCGAACCCTGCTGAGTATTTAATTAGGATTTATTATTTTTAAATTTTTATTATTTTAATAAGAAATGAGTGGCGCAACCGGCAGGATTCGAACCTGCGACCACTTGATTCGTAGTCAAGTACTCTATCCAGCTGAGCTACGGCTGCGTTTTATAGGTTTTCGCCTCTTCACTTTACGATGTCAATATGCCTAACTAATTTCTATGCCCCCCAAGCTATGATTTCCTAAATATGGGCTTTTCCAAAAACTAAAATTACTAAGAACAAAGCAGAATAGAGTTAAAATAAATCACCCAAGGCACCGTAATTACAGGACAGATAGGTATTTTTAATGAATGACCTAAAAATTTAATTATACCATGTCTTTTAATGCAAAATTATACTCATTGAATGCAGTTGGATTTATCTGCCGATTAAGAACATTTTTGTGAATAAATAAAGCTCTGAGATAATCAATGAATGAAATGGTTTATCGAAAATTTAAAATTAAAAAATGAACTTAAACTAATACTTTTGTTTCATTATATTCATTTTTTATTAATTCTAACTGCAACTCTTTTTGGATGGACAAAGGATTTTGGACTCATTTCATCTATATCATTTTTGATTTTCATTCTTCTCTTTTATCGGTTGTATACAAAAACGTTAATCAATTTATTATATTCCTATTGGACATTTACTTTTATTTTGGCCTGTATTTTATTTTATAGGATGTATGAATCATCATTTATATATTCTGATTTTTTCTCTTTAAAATTGTATATAGCGGCCACTTTAGTTTTAGGATTAGAAAGTTTTTTAATTTCGTCGCCAATCTTTTTTCCTCGAATTACATGGTGGGAATATGATTTTAGATACAAAGGAGATCTCAAAGTTATTGCCATGTTAAATCAAGAAAAATATCAAGGCAGATTAACTGATTTGAGGCGTGGTGCAGGTTGTGTAGTTTTGTTTGAAAATATCGATATAGGTGAAAAAATTATTGTTTCCTTGGCGAATGGTCATCAAATTCACGGTGAAATCATGACAAAAAGAGAGCCAGTTTTAGGAAGGGGAATTACCTACGGTTTAAAGATAATTTTTTACAATAGTGAAGATAAAAAGCATTTTCTGTATTTTTCTAAACAATGGCGATTAGATAGAAAAAATCGAAGAAAAGTTAACTTTAGTCGCAATTTTCAAAAAAAATCAACATGAGTATCGAAAAATTTGAAACCATCAAATGGTTCATGGACATCGCTTTTGAAGAAGCGATCAGCTCTTATCATAGTGACGAAGTCCCTGTTGGATGCGTGATTGTTGATCAGTTTGGTAATGTATTGGCGCAAGCTGCAAATAAGAAAGAAAAAAATTGGGATTCCACTGCTCATGCTGAAATTTTGGCGATTCGCATGGCCGGCCAAAAATTGCAAAATTGGAGATTAACAAAATGTTCCATCTATTTAACCCTAGAACCATGCCTAATGTGCCTTTCAGCAATTTATCAATCAAGAATTCAAACAGTCTATTTTGGTGCCTATGATTTAAAAAGCGGAAGTTTATCTAAAGGCATCAATTTAAATAAGTATAGTTTTAATCATAAAGTAGAATTTTTTGCAGGAATAAATCATTACCAAAACTCTCAATTACTCTCTCAGTTTTTTAAAGAAAAACGTCAGAATCATCAAACTTAATTTTAAAAAATTATTATCCTATTAAAGTGGTGAAAATTTCATTTTCAGTTATAATTGTTCAGATGAAGAAAACAATATTTATTCTCATTATGCTCCTCTCTTGCAAAGCATTTGCCGAGATCAATACCAAGTATTTTCCAGTTGATGATTTTATGCGGGAAAGAGTTAATTTCTGGAAAAAAGTGTATACAGAAATTTCAGATCAGTACGGATATATTCATGATAAGGATGTACCACAATTGATTTACAGTACTGTTCAACTTGGAAATGGGTCTCAAAGAGATGTCATCAGAGTCGTTCGTGCAGAAAAATTAAGAGTAAAAAACTTATTAAATTCGATTGCTGCAAAAAATAATCAGAACCTTACCAATGACGAAAAAGCATTATTGAAAATAATTGGGGAAAACAAATCTTCAAATGATATTCGAAAAATGGCAAATGAAATTCGTTTTCAAAGAGGCATGTCGAATAGATATTTTGATGGTCTAGTTAGATCTTATCGATATCTTCAATATATAATTGATGAGTTTGAAAAAAATAATTTGCCCGTTGAGTTAGCTTTTATGCCTCATGTGGAAAGTTCATTTAATTATGAAGCCTATTCAAAGGTTGGCGCTGCAGGTATTTGGCAGTTTATGCGATCCTCAGCTCGTTATTATAAATTAAAAATGGATTATTTAATCGATGAAAGAAGAGATCCTATATTAAGTACCAAGGCCGCGATTAATCATTTGGTTGATAATTATCAAAAACTTAAAACGTGGCCATTAGCAGTTACGGCTTACAATCATGGACCTGCAAGTATCATGCGTGCGGTTAGAGATGTAGAAACAACTGATTTATCAAAAATTATTCAGGAATATGACGGAAAACGTTTTGGATTTGCCTCTAAAAACTTTTATCCAACATTTGTTGCAGCAGTGGAAATTGCACAAAGTCCCCAAAAACATTTTAAAGATTTTGTGGTCCCTCCACCTTTAAGATATGGGTCTTTAGTTTTACCTAAGGCGATAAAAATTAATGAAGTTTTAAAAATTATAGAATTAGATAAATCTGTATTTCGCGAATACAATCGCTCATTAAGAAAAAGTTCTATTTCTGGAAATGCTACATTGCCTAAGGGTTTTGTGATTAATTTACCCGAAGAACGAATGCAAAAACAATCAGAGTATTTGGCGAAAATGGGAATACAAAAAAGCACTCCAGTTTATAAAGAAACATTTGATACTCATAAAGTTGCCAGAGGTGAAAATTTATATTTAATTTCTAAAAGTTATAATTCGACGTTATCACAAATGATTGCATTTAATAATTTAAGTAAACCTTATAATATTTACCCAGGTATGACCTTAGTTATTCCACCAAATGGGAATAGTGAAAATTCAAAAAAAAAACTGAAGAAGAACCAAAAAGAATCCCAGTCTCTATAGAACAAAATAATTCAAATGAAAAAACTGAATTATCATCGGATACGGTCATTGGGCCAATCCTGTCGGGGGACATTAGTGAACCAAAAGTTTTAGAGTCGCAAGACCTTACCAGTTACAATCTACATTCGATTGAGTTAGATCCCAACACCTTAGAGATATCGATTGAAATGGAAGAAACGCTTGGACACTTAAGTGATTGGTCCTTAGTAAGAATTCAAAAGATAAAAGAACTAAACAAAATAAAAGCTAATTCAATTCCTATCGGGAAAAAAATCAAAATACCGGTTAATGAAAACACCAAACAAAGATTTATTGCTAAAAGGACTGAGTTTCATACAGCAATTCAAGAAGATTTTTTTGAAAACTTTAAAATTGAAAGTTATATGGATTACCAAATTAAAAAAGGTGATTCGATTTCAGTCTTAGCAAAAAAGTTTAGGATTCCTCAATGGATTATAAAAAGAGTTAACAAGGACATCAATTTGGCAAATCTGGCCATTGGTCAAAAGTTGATTATTCCAATCATTTCTTCCAAAACCTAAAAAAGGATGTTCATTAAGATTATTTTAATTCTTATAGCGGTGCTGGTTGAGATTTCCAGTGAAAGCTTTGTCTCAGGTGCGCAAGATTGCGTGCATGAGGGGAAGATCCACTGGAAAACTCATCCAGTGCCGCTATATACTAGGTTTAATAAGATCAAATGTTTTTGCCTGTATGACCGCGGGAAATAAAAATTCAAAACCTTCAATCAAAAAAAGTTTTTATACCAAAAAGAGAAATCCCGCTAATTCGATTGTAAAATAGCTTCCAGCTATTTTGTCCCAGAGACGGGGTCACGTCCTAAGTCAAACATCCTGTTTGCCTTACTTTTCCAAAGCCCTCGCTGAGGCCTTTGAAAAAGTCGGACGTTCTTTTCGAATCCCCAGTTACCTTCATTAAAAAACAAAAAGCCCAAAAAGGGCTTTTTATTTTTTATGGCGGAGAACAAGGGATTCGTTCTTCCCACAA
>JBIKWR010000067.1:0-14359 GCA_044356225.1 Bacteriovoracaceae bacterium
ATGTTATCTGAAATCTCATCTGTTTCATCTGATAAATTTATTCTGCGATATAAACCTTGATATCTTGGATTTGAAAGGTCAGCTCCAAAATCTTTTTCAAATTCTTTTATAATTGCAGAAACATTTAAATCAGGAGTATGAGCAGACATCTGTGCCCATTGATGCAGCCTAAAATGCTCAATAACTTTTGGATCGGGGACAAAAGAAGATGGCAAACTGGCCACTCGATTTTTAAAGAGATCTGGAATGACCGCGAGTCTGGTTTCCGTTGCCATCGCCTGGGTAAGATTGATAATCTCATCGACTTTATCTTGAGATATTGGAGCATCATCAGCGAGCGAATTTAGTACCAGCAGTTTTTGCTCAATCTCTGTCAGTTTATCATCTTGTTGGCGCATGATTTGGGAAACGGTTTCGAGGCTTTGAATGATTTCATCTGTTAACTTCGTTTCAATGTTTTTAACTTCTGTCAGGATTTGATTAAGTTCTTCTCGAGGTAAGGATTTACTAAATTTATTTTTTAATTCTTTTAAGCGCAGGAAATAGTTTTTTTGTTTAGATGTAACTAAAGGGTAAATCATGGAGTGCTGATCTAATCCAGGCAGCATTATAACTACGGCATTTTCATGGTACTGGATTTCTAGGGGATTCATTGAACCATACGTTTGAATTCGACTTTTTTGTTGCTTGAGATAATCTTCAAACTTATGGTGATGGGTTTGGATTTTTTTTAATATTGTATGATAGTGTTGTACCCTGTTACTGACACTTTGAAGAACTATGCCTCTTAAATTAGGTTCAGTGAAGGGTAAGTCAGAAATGAGTTTTATATTATCTTCTAAGTCTTGTGAGAAAGTATAAACTTCTTCCAATAAAAAAGAGTCACCATAGCTTCCAGGAAACATAGGACTAGACCGAGAGCGGGAGTATTGTATATGCAGAGGGGTAAATAGCTCTTGAGCTTTTGCTCGATGAAACATTCTATGACGAATTTCATGAGGGAAATGAAGTAACTGCTCATCATTAACCAGACGAAATCCTTCATCAACAGAGAGAGTGATGACGTCATATTCTTGGTTAAAGTTTCCTAGTCGGTGATTTGGCTGATAAGGAGAAATAACAATTTTCCCATTGGGACCTAATTTATTTTGGATACGAAGTATTTTCTCATAATTTCTGCTCGAATGTAGTTGATAAAGATTTGATGTTTCAATTTCTATGACAGATTTACCATCTAAATCATTCGTGACCACTTTATGAGGTATGCCAGCTTGAGTATAGGCATGACTAAGATCAGAAATTGCCTGTTCGCCTCCCATTGAATGTAATCCTACTACTGACCTTCGTCCTTGTATGATTTCTTCCGCCAACCGCGGTCGTTCAATATTTGTATTTACAATTGGAGAAGGTATGGCTTGGTTGGTTATAGTTCTATTTCTCTCAATCGATTCACCAATAATTTCACCAAGATTTTTAGCAAGAGTTGTATCATCTAATCTAGTAGCGGTTAACCTTTCCATCGCATCAGTCATTTGCTCATAACGAGCATTCATCGCCTCTACTCGTAAAAATTGTAAGGCCTGCTTTGAAACCTCAGGGTCTGAACTATTGATACGTTTAAATAATTCTTTGTGCAGGCGAAGAATATCAACTCTTGGTACTTTTGCTCGAATGGTGAGTTCAATCGCCAGCCAGTCATTTTCTGCTCCTAAAGTGCGAATTTGCTGCAGCATTTTTTTGGGGAGATAACTCAAAACTTTCCCCGTAATTTGGGCGGTATCAACCACCCCTTGAGGAGTAAAAAGTTTGAGTGCACCCTTGCTGCTGGCCTTCGAGGCTTGCCATAAATTGGCGAGATTCATTTCATAATTTTGGAAGGTATCAGTATAGACCCGATGTTTGGCCAAACCCCTAAGTCCGGCACTGGCCTGTCTCGCGGCGAATGACCTCGCGGCGATGGGTGCCAGACTCATGCCAAGAGCATCAGGGCCTGCCAAGGCAAACATTAAGACCGCCAATTTTTTTTGGGTGCTGGCGGCTTGAATTGCTTGATTGATACTCGTTAAATCAAAATCGGTAGTGCCTTGGCCCATGGAGGCGAAAAAAGAATTCTGTTTAATTTGAGCTTCTTTTTCTAGCGCTTTCACATCGATTAAAGATTGAACCCCCTCACTAATACTGGCGGCCAACGAGAGTGCACCCGAAACCATCGCTCCGCCAAGATGAGGAGTTAAACGAAAGGCGGCGACGGAGGCCTGAACCATTGCCCCGCCATATCCAAAGGAAGCAACACTGGCACCGACTAAAACGGCCCAATCAATAACTCTGATGACTGTACCGTAAGTTTCAAAATCCGGAGTGTCGGTATAAAGATCATTTCCAAATTGACAATCGAGATCGGCAAACTCGGGATGAGAGGTTAAAACTTTTTGGCGTAAGGATTTGTTGCGCATCAAGAGCGCTACCGCCGCGGTTTGCTCGTCTTGTTTTTCGCCTTCGTTTCCTCTTATGCCATCGGCGAGTTTTCCTCCCGCCCAAAAGGGGAGTTTAAGTAGTGATGTGTTCTGGGTGGAGGTGTTAAAAAATTCTTTAACTAGGTCAGGATTATAATCACCGCTTAAAGCGTTTTCATTAAAATGAGCGCAGTCATAACGCTTGAGTTCTTCTACTGCTGAATCAAAGGCGCGATGAATTTTCGATTGATGTTGTTCCAATATTTTTGCACCATCAGGATGAGAATATTGGCCATTTCCGATGGCATGGTTTTCTTGCTCATGCGCCGGAATTTCGAAAAAGGGTTTTTGGGTTCTTTCTCCGAGATTAAAAAATGAATATAAGTTTAACAGCGGATTGGACTTAAACATGGTTTTAGGTTGCAGATCCACCAAGTAACCGTAAGGGCCATGTTCAAACGCTTGCGCCGATATTTTTGCGTATTCTAGTTTCGCCACCAGCTCTTGATCTGTGGTAGAGAGCTCTTCCCCTTTTTGCCATCGTTGATAAAGTTGATTATGGCGATCACTGATAAAAAGTTTTTCGCGAGTGGGATGAAGGTATTCCATCGATGCCACATACTGTGCAAGATCCCTGGTGAATTCCGTAGCTTTAACTCGACCATGTCCTTCAATGCCTAAAAGTGCCAAGAGCCTTTGATGAGCGCGTTCACGATTTTCGGAATTTTTATTTTGATGCTCGCGCATTTTGGTGATCACCGGAGCGCCGGGAAATCCACACTCAGTCATTTTTCTTAAAATTTCATTCGCCTCGCGGTAACGATCCCCAGTGTATTCCACTTCATCCGCCAATTCGCTGACGGTACTTAGTAAACTGTTCACCATGGTTTGATGGAGACTTTTAAGATAAGCGGCACGCGCTTTTTGTTTGCCACCTTGGCCTGCTAGATAATAATCCATGATATCGGTTAAACCGTGATCCACTTCTTCGAGCGGAATCCCGCCTAATGAAGCAAATGGGCACTCAGAGGCATTATTCCCAGTGCCTTGAGACATGGAAAATTCGGGCAATGAAAAATCGTGATTTTTTTGGCAGTTATAAAGTTGCGCTTGATAGCGCTCGGGGTCCACAAAGGCCTGATCGGGAAGACCTAAAAGATTTTTATCTTGATCGAGGTAGTTACAAATTTTTAACAGATTATTTTTTTGACAGCTCTTTTGGATTTCGGCAAAGAGCAGTGGTTTATGGGCAATCAGTGGTAGTTTAATTGAACTAGTCAGTTTTTTTAGCATTTTTTCCAGATGTTCATCGATGGGTCGAGTTCCTTGGCATTGGCAGGGAGGATCCATTTCATTCATCGCCTTTAACTGGGAGAAAACCTGCAGTGACATTTGCTCCGCTTCACTTTGAGTGAGTTTTTGATCCATCACTTGATTAAAGGCCTGGAGATGATTTTGCGCGATACTTGAAGATTTTTTTCCACAAGTTTCTAAACAAATATTTTGTTGTTGTTCCGTGATTTTTTCCAAGTTTAAAGAAGATAGATAGTTTTTGAGTAAGGGGAGAACTTCTTTGGTCGGAATCAGTTTTTGCTTTGGATTGAGAATTTCCGTTAAAAGAGTCGAGCGGATAATGGCACTTTCATCAGTCAAGCTAGTGCCAATAAGTTCAGATAAAAAAGGGTCCATGGCATTATCAACATCTGAAGGTCTTAAAGCTAAAAAGTTTTTTAAATGTTGTGCGGTGGCGGCTTGATCGATGAGTCCTGCCGGAGCATTGAGTTGTTCCCGTAGAGCAATAAGATCGAGCTGATAATTTCTCAGCTGATGATCAAAACTGTCGCGCAAAAGCTGAGTTTGATTTAACCAAAGTTCTGGCCATTCGCTGACGTCGACTTCTGGTTTCGCCATTTGTCCGAGGATACCGACATTCAGTCCCGCCTCTTCAACTAATTTGTAAATACTGGAGAAGGTGGAGCTTCTTGCCGCCGGGTCATTTTGAACCTCTTCAATGAATTTATCAATTTGGAGAATGGTCATATACAGCGGAAAAGATGGATGGGATAAAAAGCTTTGGTCCGCTAATGGTGCTTGACTGAGTGAAAACAGTTGCGACCTTCGTTCATCTTGCACTTTTTTTAAATGCCGGTTGAGGATCACTCGCTCATTTTCACTTAGTCTTTTTATTTCTGTTTCAAATTTTTCATATTCGGGTTCAATAAATGTGAAGTCCTTGGTGTTTTTATCGCGTTTGTATTCATTCCATTTTTTTAATTGTTCATTTAGATTAAGGGCCGGAAAAAGTCGATCGAGTTCGGCCTTAATTTTCTGGTTATAATCGATGGTTTTCCAAAACAAATCTTGCGCTAATTCTTGCTGCTGCTTGGGAGAGTAGAGATTAAAATCGGGATACTCATTGGCCAATTGAGTTTGCAGTTTGCTGATCTCTTCGTTTCTGGCGGCTTCAATTTTTTCTTGTGAGGCCCGTGTTTCTTCAGACCAAATTCCGATCGGGTAGGAAAAACTTAAATAGTCAGCGCGAGTGATGGCGTTCGTCCTGCGGCCATTTTGAAATAAAATTTTATTGAGGGCGTTGTTCTGTGCAGCTGTTCTTGCTTTGGAATCCTGTTCACTATTCTCATTATCCGCAGCAATTTCGTGACCATTGGCCAGAGCTAATTGCACTTGGAGACTACCTACTACTTGATCAAGTTGAAATTGTTCGGCGACTTTCTCGCTCATGAGCAGGGGGAGACGGTACTGAGCATTTCTTACCAAAAGGGATTTCAGTTCTGCCTGGAGTTGCTGATTAATTTCTGGTGGAATAAGTTGATCAGGATATTTTTGCGGTAAAAGTTCTAGCGTTTGCAAAATGGAATTGAGCAACAGATAACTTTCAGCTCTCACAGGTGCTGACATAAGGGGCGAAGTACTACGACTGATGATGGAAGGTGCATCCGTTAAAAAAAATTCTATTTCAGATAAACTAGCAGTTCCACTTTGAATTTTTTTTCCTAAATCTTGGTAATGTTTAATCAAAATAGTTTTTTCTTGATCATTAACAGATTGATCATCGATAAAATCAGTCAGAAGGTTGGTTGATTCTTGTGCTATTACTGTTGCTATAATGAAAGAAGAAAAATTGAAAAGTAAAAATCCCAAAAGAAATCCGATTCCGACTCTCAATCGAATTGGATATTTAACCAGAGTTCCCAATAATGTCATAGACTTAATATCGGTTTAATCGCTTGGAAAATGAGCATAAAAAACTGCGCTTTTGAGCGTTTTTCACTCAATTTTTCTCAGATAGCGAGACAAAAATGGTTCACCATAGAATAATTTGTTTAGAGCATGATTAAAGATACAATTTTTCAAAAAAATACATCAAAAAAAGTTATTTTATCAACAAACTTTTTTGAAAAAGGCGAGCAGTATGGCACTTTTTAGCTTTTTAGATTTTTAATTTCTTGGAAATGATGGGTGATTAATTTTCGAGCATAAAGACTAAGGCCTTCCACATTCTGACCGATCGTTTCGATGGGACTTTCCACATTCACTTTGACTTCAATTTTTTTCAATTTGAGGACTCCCCAAAAATGGGCAAAAAAAGTCATATCGCCATACCAAAAAAGATGATCTCGATTATGTTGATAAATTTTCTCTTCATCAATTTTTTGATAATTAAGACAAATGGGTGCGACCAAGACATTTGCCTTGATAGCACTGGCAAAAAGTGGACGTTTAAACATTTTGATCTCTTCACCATTGGTCGTAGTGGCCTCGGGGAAAATGGTGACACTAATCCCTGCTTTTAATGCCTTTTCAATTTCTTGTTGCTCTTGTGAAAGATTATCGCGACTTCGCCTTTCGACAAACAATGATCCCGCTAATCTGGCCAGATGTCCTAAAAAGGGTGTGTTTTTTATTTCCACCGAGGTGACAAAGGCCATCGGTCTTAAGGCCCCAAGGATGATCACATCCAGATAACTTAAATGATTAGCGACATTTAACTGACAATGACGAAGATGGTGCTGATTAAAAGTAACAACTTTAATTCCTAAAAGCCTGGTTAATAATCGGCAGTGCTGGTGCATATTAAAGACCAAGCATTTGGTGATGGCCAGCCGATTAAATGAATAAAAAAAGTAGAGTGGCAAGGAAAAAAGGGAAAATGAAAATATGATCATCAGAAAAATTAAAAATTTTATAGACGCACTTAACATGAAAAATATCGTCTCTTAAAGCTAGGGGTGACATGATTGAGATGTAAAATTGTTAAAAAATCCATACATTTAAATTCTAAATCCACAAACGGCCCTCCATAAACTTTGGCCCCCGCTAACATATACGCCTTGAGCAGGGGAGGAACGGCATCGCTGATATCGAGGGAATTGGCAGTTGTTATGTTTAATGGAAAAAAGGATTGAATATTGTAATCATCACTATGAAAGCCTTTGTCTTTAAAATATTGCAAGAGATTTTGGCCCTTTTGATGATCGAGGGTTTTGATACTCGTGCAACCAAAAAGATGAGTTGCTTTAGTCTCCGCAGCGTAAGAAGCAATCCCTTTCCATAAAAGATCAACCAAATTATGTCCCCGAAACTCTGGATGGGTACAGGCCCTGCCTAATTCTAGTAAGTGACGAGAATTTTTTCTTAATTGTTTTAAATCAAACTCCGTTTCAGAGTAAAAATTTTCCGTAAATAAAGATGACAACAAACGGTATGTTCCCACTAGTTGACCATTGTCTTTGCTATAGATCAGCAAATGATCGGCAAGCCAATCAAATTTATCCACATCGAGTGGAATGAAATGGAATCGTTTCAGTTCTTTGGTAAAACATAAAAAACGTAAACGGAGAGCAAAAAAAAGATCCAAGAGGTTATTAGCAGTTCGCATTTTATAATGAGGAGTTTCAATCTCTAAAAATATATGAGCACGGAAAAAAAAGAAACGGCTGAGAAGATTAAGGATACTTGCTTTTTTGGTGTTGGCCCACTTAAATTTTAATGTTTCTGAATTGGATAAATTAAACATTTTGGCCTCCTTGCCTGATGGGAAAGTAAGAAGTAGACCAGATTATTTTATTATTTTTAGCGCATTTAATTGTTAAGGAAAGATTAGTTTTTTACTAATTTAGCATGAGAAACTTTAGAGGCTTTTTTTAATTTGCATCGCCAACCATTCCCCATCATCGAGCGAGAGATCGTGCCCGGCCGATGGATGAGTGATCAGTGGAGATCCACATCCCCATTGTGCCAACAATTGTGATGATTTTGGACTGACCAATTGATCATTTAATCCACAAATAAAAATGGCCTGATTGCCAGGTGGTTGTTGAATTTTGATTTTGATGGCGATGATAATTTGATGAATGAAGTTTTTTCGTTTAAATGGATGCTCTAGAAAATAATTGGCCCAGCGATGAATTTCATCTGGATTGATCGGCAATGAAGAAGTGAGTTGATAGATTAATTGCTCTCTTTTAATTGTATTGCGAGTGAAAAAAATGCGTAAAAGGGAACAAATCGCCATTGGCCGCAAACGATGCCAAAAAGGGCCCAGACTGGCCAAACTAGAGTTAATCAGAAAGATTTTTTTAAAATCTTGAGGGTAAAGCTCATTCCATTTGAGTCCGACAATTCCCCCAAGGGATAGTCCGATAAAAAAATTTTCTTCACTATTTTTTTGGGATTTTAGAGTTTTATGAATTTTTTGAAAAAAATGCGAATGCATCATCTTCACTAGTTCATCGGGGTCAGTTGGACATTCCACATCGTGAAGTTCACCTGCTCCAGGTAAATCCATCATGATGATCTTTGCCTCTGGGATCATCGCCTTAAGTTGCGCTGGAAATTCTCCCCAATGACGATGCTCGCGCGCTAGGCCTCTAAGTAAAAATAGATTCAAGGTGCACTCCAGGAACGAGAATTTCGCACCATTTGTTTAAGAAAATCTAATAATAATAAATGACGTCGCATGATTCTATTAAAACGATGCTGTTTTACTGGATTAAATAACCCCATTAAGGAAAAAATTTGCAGCGGATTTTTTTTAACCCACATCCAAGAACCTAGTTCTAAAGTCCAAGGGATATAAAGATTACTTAAATTATTTTCAAAATGTTTTTCAAGCAGATAATCCCATAAATCACCATGGGTGGTATAGGCCATAGATTGTGGCTCAATTTGATAAACATGATAGGGTAGGGTGTGATCTAGAATGTCTTTAATTTTCATCACCTTTTTTTTATAGGGAAAGTCAGTACGCGATTTGGCCCAGGGATACCATAGCCGGTCTTTTAATCCAAAACCACTGTGGATATCAATCGACATCGCCACCGTCGCCAAGAGCAGATTTTTTTTAGCGTAATCGATCACCGTTTGTGATTCAACTTCTAAAGCGGATGATTCTTCTCCTCGATACCAAGGCAGTAGTGGGGAAAGACGGTGTCCACCTAACCATGGCATTGCCTCTTTTGATTGCACCGGAGCATTTCTCATCAGATCCACTCCCGATGGATTAGATCGTCTGAAATGATCCATGCCGGCAGGATTTATCAGAGGGATTGAAACAACTCTAAAGTTTTTGAAATCTTCCCTTAAGGTTTCATCCCAAGATAAGCGATGAATGAGGTTGGATAAAAAGGCAATCGCCACATGGGTGCCCACTCTTTCTAGGCCATGAACTCCAGCAAAAATACCCAGAGTGGGAGCTTTGGGATCGCTGCTACCAATTTCAAAACTGATCAGAGGATACTCTTGACGTTTATAGGATACATAGGCCAAATCCTGCGATGTCACCAGAGGATCTCGAAATTGTCGCAATTCTTGAATCGCCATTAATTCTTTAAACATAGTTATGTCCTATCTTAATTTTTATTTTTATAACATCAATCCCAAACATTTAATTAACATGTTTATAACTTGAGAGATTAAGCAAAAAAAGTTGAAATGGTTTTATGATCATCTCCGCTTTGGATAATTTAAATGATTTTAGGGCCACAATTTTTGAAATGATTGACCAGGCCGAATGCAGCGACCAGCTTATCTTAAATTATTTTATTTTACGACAAGATCAAAATGGCATGGCACTATTACAAAGATTGAAATTGGCCTCCTTAAGGGGAGTTAAGATTCAATTGATAGTTGATGGTTATGGTAGCCTTCTGCCAGCAGCTTATGGATCTGAGTTTAGCTCAGCTCCTTTATCTCAATCCTATTTACAAGATTTAATGCGATCAGGAGTAAGTCTCTATATTTTCAATCCTGTGGACTCAACTCACTTACTTCACCCTAAGAATTTAAAAAATTGGAATCGATACGTGAGGAGAAATCATAATAAATTATTCGTCTTTGAACTCAAAAAACAAAAATTGAGTGGAATCATTACTGGTGATACTCAATGGGCAGATGACAATTTTGGCATTGATTACGTTGGCAATAATGTACTGGTCTTGGATCAACACATTTATCAAGAAGCTCGAAACTATTGTTGGAAATTAATGGCCTCGAGTCATTGCCAAAAAATTAATCCACATGTTTCAACTGAAGAAATAAAAGTTGAAAATCTTTTGACCTATAAAATTTCAAGAACGTTAACAGAGTTTAAAGTTAATCATCTCAAGTTTTTTCATAATTCCATAGACTATGGCGCTCATCGTTTTTCTTTGCAAGATATTGAAATGCGCCTAATGGAAAATGCAAAATATCGAGTTTTCTATTGCACTCCCTATTTTTGTCCAGATAAAGATTTAAGAAATTCGTTTATTAAATCGAAACAGAACAAAATTGATTTAAAAATTCTGATTGGAAAATATAAAGAGCATCCCTTTTTATCGGTGGGAACAAAAATTGGATCACTTCCTCTACTACGGAAAAAAATTTCCATATTTGAGTTTTCAGGAGAGGGGAATTTCCATTACAAAGATTTAATTGTAGACCAACTAACATTTGTAAAAAGTTCTAATGGAGAAGGGCGATCACGCAACTATAATCAAGAAGCTGGCATTTTAATCGATAGTCCTCAGTATACAGATTATCGATTGCATAAAATTAATCAACATATTAAGAAGTCGATGGCGCTTTGTCCGCGCCATCCCTTTTTATCTAGACAACCGATCTCCACTAGAGTGATGGCGACTATGCTGATGCCACTTCTTTATAAACATCTTTAGATTGATTTTACTTCTCGATCACCGCTACCGTCCCCATACCACCACCAGCACAAATAGAAATCAGTCCACGACCTGATCCTTTCTCGGTGATCAAAGAGGCCAAGGTCATCAGAATTCTCGCTCCGGTTGCTCCAAAAGGATGACCTAAGGCGACGGAACCCCCGGCCACATTCAGCAGCTTGCGATCGATGGGACCTAAAGCATCGGGCAGTCCTAATTTATCTTGGCAATATTTTTTGTCTTCTAACGCTTTTAAAGTACACGCCACTTGACCTGCAAACGCTTCATGAATTTCAAAAAAATCAAATTGTTTAAATCCTAATTGCATTCGTTTTAGCATGGTGGCGATGGCATAAACCGGTGCCATCAGCAGACCTTCTTGTTGAAAATCAATCGCGGAACTTTGATACTCTGTGAGATACGCCAAGACTGGTAAACCATGTTTTTTTGCCCAATCCTCTGAGGCCAAGAGTAAAGTCGAAGCGCCATCGGTTAAAGGAGAAGCGTTACCAGCGGTGATCGTGCCAGCGGCCGAACGATCAAATGCAGGTTTAAGTTTCGCCAATTTTTCTACCGTGGTATCCGGTCTTACGTTATTGTCTTTATCCGCTCCTTCATAGGGCATTAACAAATTTTTATAAAAACCACGTTCATAAGCTTTGGCCGCATTTTGATGACTTTGAAAAGCGATTTGATCTTGCTCTTCACGAGTGACTTTCCAATGTTTAACCATCTCTTCACAATGTTCACCCATGGTTTTTCCCGTGGTGTTTTCAGCGGGAGGAGTCGTCATCGGCTTTAAGTCATTGAGGCCTACACCTTTAAAAAGTTTTAGCTTGTCGCCAATCGATTTGGCCTTCGGTAAATTCACTAATCTTCTAGCGATACTATGATTGAGAAAAACGGGCGTATCACTTAAGGACTCGGCCCCACCAGCAATTCCGCATTCGATTTGGCCTAAGGCTATTTTATTTGCAATATTGATAGAAGCATCAAGCCCCGTCGCACAGGCCCTGGTGGTTCCAAAAGCGGGCGTGGTTTTATCTAGACCCGAAGCGAGCACTGCTTCCCTAAAAAAATTCCAGACGGCCGGATGATCAAAGACTGTACCAAAACTAACATCATCGATTTTTTCTCCAGTTAAATCATATTTCGTCACCATCCCTTTGAGACAATCACTCATCAGATCCACTAATCTTTTTTCGGCATAATTTGTTCCCATTCGGCAAAATGGAATACGTAATCCACCGACGATCGCCACTGGGCGAGTTTGGCGTTGAGAAATTGGCATGAAGAACTCCTGGTAAAAAAAGTTAGTATAAAAAATTATTTTGGGGTTAAACGAATCGCACCATCAAGCCGAATCACTTCGCCATTGATCATTTGATTTTCGATAATATGTTGGGCCAAAAAGGCATACTCATCTGGTCTGCCCAAGCGTTTGGGAAAAGGAACAATTTGGCCAAGAGATGATTGCGCCTCTGGAGAAAGACGGGCGAGCATGGGAGTTTCAAAAATTCCAGGAGCAATGGTCACTACTCTCATGCCAAAAGCAGCGAGTTCGCGCGCCAGCGGTAAACAAAGACTAACAATCGCCCCTTTGGAAGTAGCATAAGCGATTTGCCCAATTTGGCCTTCGTAAGCGGCTACCGATGCTGTATTAATGATCACAGCATTTTCAGAAGTTTTTAATTTTTCAGGAGCAATCATTTTAAGTTTTGCCGCCACAAAAAGTCTGATCAAATTGACGGTGCCATTAACGTTGATATCCATAACCTTTTTAAAAACTTCGAGTGGTAATGGATGGCCTTCGCGATCGATGATTTTTCCTGGCGTTTCAATGCCAGCACAATTGATGAGCCCATCTAAACGAGAAAACTTTTTTTGCGCCTGTTCTAAAGCAGAATTTATTTGTGATTCGCTAGTGACATCCGCTAAAAAAAATAAAACATTTTTTCCTAATTCTTTTTGAATCATTGATCCAGCATCACTATTGAGATCGAGTAATACCAAATTAGCACCTAAGAGATGCAAATGCCTCGCCGTGGCCGCTCCTAAACCAGAGGCCCCACCACTGATGACGAATGTATGATTTTTTATTTCCATTGAGATCTAAATTTTAACGTGCGTCTGGTTGTACTGGCAATATAAGAGAGAAGATCTACTTCTATGGGTCTCAATATTTGACACTAAAAACAAAAACACTCAAGTATTTTTCCGACAACTCCGATCAGTTAGATGGATTATTTAATGCAGTTAGAAGTTGTAGATAAATAAGGAGTTACGATGGCGCACTCGATGAAGTACGAAAACCTTTTGCACCATTATCAAGAAATGCTTCAAGAATTATTTCAAGATCAAAATTTAAATCAAGTAGCAGAAGCTCCAGGCATCAATAGTGAAATGCCTGGTTTAACCAAAGAAGAATTTCATCAATATTTTCAAGACATACTAGAATCAGCAAAAACCGATGGCCTATCAGAAGTTCTCTTTTGGAAAATAGTGCAACAACTAAGTCCAGAACGTCTTGAGGAACTACGTAAAAAAATAATTAAGAGAGAGGCCGCCTAAAAATTGATATAAAATATCCCAAGTTGCTAGGGAAATTTGTGAAAAGAGGTATTAAAACGCGACTCTCATTCTTGTCAATAACCAAGGCTTGATCATCGAATTCCTTATACCAAGGGAGGGGCACCTCTTATTCGAATCTAACGGTTTTATGCTCTACTAATAATTGAATAAAAGCTCAGAATTCCATTGAGATATGTCAATAAATTTGGATCACTAATACTTCAATTTAGAATAGGGTCTTTCCTTCATGTTCCAAAAATTGAGACTTATGTGCAAAATCTATCTGCACCTAATTTTCTATAAATTTACTAGAATTAAGTCAGATGAAAAAACTTCACAGTATGATTTTATGTTTTTTTTTGATGATTCCTTCTGGGTGGACTGCTTGGGAGTTGATTCGTTCTGAAAAGAAACTTAAGTTTTGGGTATTGGATGAAAATCCCCAAAACGCTTTGACCTATGAAGAGTTGCCTGCTCAAACAACAAGTTTCCAAGAGAATCCCAAAGCATTGACTGATTACATTATTCATCATCAAAAAACGAAGCAAAAAGTTTTGTCTCTAATAGGGATTAAAGCATGGACGATTAAAACTTATTTTTGGAAGACTGCTGATCTTGGAAAAGTTTTGGAAATTCATGGACAGTATCATGATTTCCAAAATCAGGCCATCAATTTTCGGGAGTACCACTACTTTCAAAAAGATCAACTCATTCAGGTTCTTTGGACCTCAAATGAGAGTGGATCATTTGAAAAAGATTTAATAAATATTAAAAATTTCATTCCATGGATTGATCCATGAAAATATTTCTTCTCATTAATATTCTTTCGCCTTTTCTTTTGGCCCAAGAATTTAATCTTGATCGTTTAGGCGAAACTATCAAAGAAAGTGAAACTATCCCTTTTATTTATCTCCCAACAATTCATACATACCGCGAAGTATGCCAAGATCAGACTTCCAGTAATCATAACTTATCTCAAAATATAGAAGCGATTTGTGAAGTGGTTTTAAAAAGTGAATTATGTGCTGGATTAGAAAAGTCTGATCAGCTTTCGTGCCATGAAGTAGATAGCTTATCCATTGATGGATGGGAATTAATAAAAAGTTGTGCAGGTTCGGCCCTTGATTCTGCAAAAGATGTATTGTTTTTTATTGGAGA
>JBIKWR010000068.1:0-14242 GCA_044356225.1 Bacteriovoracaceae bacterium
AGAAATTCGTAAAGATTTAGTTTTGGGCCACGCCAAAGAACTACCTTTTGCTGATAAATCTTTTGATTTAATCATCAGCAACACGACTCTTCATAATCTTAAAATTTATGATCTTTTTTCTTCGTTTAAAGAAATCAACCGAGTGAGCAAAGAAAAATCTTGGATCTGTGTGGAAAGTTATCGAAATGAAAAAGAAAAAGTAAATTTATTGTACTGGCAGTTAACCTGTGAATCTTTTTACTCACCGGAAGAATGGGATTGGATTTTTAAACAGACAAATTTTTCTGGAGATCATGAGTTTATTTATTTTGAGTAATAAAAGATTTCTTAAAATCGTCAAACTATTCATAACATAGATTGGCGCAGACTATTTTCTTCATAAATTTCCAGGCCGCTATAGAAGATTCAAATTCGGGGAATACAGTGGCAGATGAAAGATTTTATTATTTAATTTTCTTTCCAACTTTTCTACTAACATTGCTCGATTATAATCAGCTCCTTCGATTACCAAGTAAATCTACTTTTCAAAAATGTTATTATTTTGTCAATCGCTTACATGGCACAATTGATGCCCCAAAAAAATGAACGATGGCCAAGCAAGACTGGAGGAGTAATTATTGGCCAACTTTTAATCCATCTTCTTGATATAGCGGTGCTGGTTGAGATTTCCAGTGCCGCTATACAATAAAACCAAAAATTTGAAGTATGAAAAAAAAGTTATCAACGACCGCATTCTAACTTTCTAAAGTTGGGAGTTTACTTTTGAGCAATTCCTCAAGTATGCGACTTACAGATGTATTCTTTTTCTTTGCAAGTTCATAAAGCGAATTTCTCAAATCGACATCAATGCCTTCTAGTCGCCCGTAGTATCTTTTTCGTACAGAACCACCTCTATGCCCAATATGCTCTATGTCGATATCAACTTCTGGTAAAGTTTCTCCTTTAGTAAATTGGATAAGATAAAAACAATTGCCTAAAACGTAACTTAGTTTTATATCGATTGCGTATAATGGTAGCTGTTCAAGGGGAACTTTTTCTGCCCAAAGAACATTGTTCTCCATAAACATCTTTCCGTAATCTTCTTTCCTTAAGTGCTCTGCAACGGATTCATCACCAAATAGAACTTTACCTCCAACTTTACAAACTCGATTCATTTCAGAGATTGCCAAATTAATATTTCCAAATAGATTTATTCCACCGAAGTGATAAACAGCATCAAAATACCCATCCTTGTATGGCAGATCTAATGCATTTGATACGGATAAAATCACATTATCTAACGAATATTTTTTTGCCACCAAAGACACAAAATGCTGACTTAGATCCTGAGCATGAACAAATCCATTCTTGCCCACTAACTCTGCGGCGACTTGTATATCCTCACCAAGTCCACAACTTGTGATTAATATCTTTTTTCCTTCAATATCACCTAACTGTTCTATGCAGCTTTTACGAAACTCCAATTCATTCGTCTTAAAAGTCTTAAAAAGCCAATTGAGAAAATTTCTATAGACCTCTGTTGATAAATTATTATCGTACATTCTTCTATTGAGTTCATCACTGCTTGACATCTCAGCTGACAGATCAATAAAACCCATATGGTTTAAACCGTTTGCATTCTTTTCAACTATCAAGTTCCATTTACTTAATATTGATCTTTTAAACTCAACAGAGCGCATGCTATTCATTTCTTCTTCATCCCTTGTGCCAAAGCACCTTTTAACATCCCGACCGTAAAACCAAACTCCTTGTACTGCTCTTACACTTTCTTTAGTAGATCAGTACGTTCACTTTTCTTTTCTTCAACCAACTATTGTAGCAGCCTTTCTTTTTTAGATTTCAATTAATCTAAAGTTCTAATTTTACTCGATCCATTTTTTCATCCATTACTATCTTCAAATTCCTGAGGTGGCAAATATCCTATACTTATCGGAATTTAGTTTTCAAGCAATCAAACAAGACGAGGAGTCGCAAGCGTGCTCCTGTACGTCAAAGACGACGAGTCTGCAATTTAACAAACTTAAAAAGCAAAATCCGGTATAGTTACCAACGGTTAATACTTAACTTGGACTTGGCCTTAAAGTTAAAAAAATCTTCAGATTTGAAAAAACTTAAGACATCCAGCCGATGATTCAGAAGCGAGTCAACTTGTTTTAAACTTTCATCCACATAGCCAGGGTGACAGAAGAAAAGATCGTGTACGTTCTCCGATTGCAGAGCATACTCCTTGAAAACCTCAGAAAACTGATCATGTTCATATGAACAGTATCCAAAAAGATTTTTATTATATAATAATCCTTCCTTCTTTAGGCGATTGATAAATAACAAGGAAGGAATTCCCATAAATCGATTTTTCCAATTTAGCTTTTTAAATTTTTGATAATTTTTATAAGAATATGACCAAACTCTGACATAAATCTTTTTTTTCAAACCCATTTTTTTAATCACATTGATCAGGCATTCTCCAACTAAGGGAATTTGCTGAATATGTTGATGTCCATCGATGAAATTCGGGAAAAATCCTGTTAGTTTAAAAAACAATTTAATTTGAGATTCGATTTCTCTCTCAAGTTCATTTTTATTTATTTTTAAAACTAGTGAATCCAACCACAATGTCCTGAAACGTTTAAATTTTTTTTCAAAATTTAAAAGACTATGGCCATCATTATTAAGTGGAAAAAAATCTGTTAAGGTTAAATGGAGACCAATATCTATTTGTTCTTTGTAATTTATAATTTGAACTATAGATTCTTTCAAAAAGGGCGAAACTACCATACATGAAACAGCCGAAAGGCTTTTTATCTCTACTAACTCCAATATCCCTCTATCAACTGCTGGCGATATCCCAAAATCATCTGCACATACAATCACGTAACTGCCCTGCGCTGAGATAAAAATCTAAAAGCCGTCTTGGGATAGACGTAATACTTCATGCAAAAAAAGTTAAAAATGAAACATGAAGTATCAGCTATGATTTTTGCATAAAAAGACTCCAACAAAAATATCTGATTAAATAAATAAATCAGACTCAACGAAATTGAGTAGCTCACACCGTATAATATAATAAATTTTTTTAAAGTTTCTCCCGTGGAACTCATTAAAAAGGAGAAACTAAATTTTTTATTAAATAAAAACGCTATCGCCCCACCAGCGATTCTTGAAGTACCTTGGCAAAAGAGAAAGTGCAGTCCTAGGTTTTCTAGGATAAAAAAAACAACATAGTCCCCTAGAACTGATAATATTGCCGAAAAGCTATAAAGGCAGAATTCTTTTTTTATCATGATAATTTTTCTCTTGAATCGCTCACTAATTCCATAATATCAAGGGCCGCCAATTCAGAGCCATTCGCAGGGATATTATATTGTTCATGCCGTTTTAAAAATTCTTGGTAATTTTTGATCAGATATTCAATTTTATCGTGTATATTGTCTTCATTCGCCACCACACCTAGTCCCAGATCCTCAACTCTTTTTCCATTAACATATTGTTCTGCATGATTTTCAATCGGTAGGACAACCGTTGGTTTTTTTAAAACCATCGCTTCACTTACGGCACTAAAGCCAGCATTGATTACCAATAAGTCCGCGCGGGAGATAAGTTTTTTATTATCACTTAATTTACCATGAAACTTTATGTTAGATTGCGATTCTCCATCACGACCAATAACATCTAAATGAATTCCGCTCTTTAAATTTAATTTTTTTATAAAATCAACTTTAGAGCCTAGGTTGGACCCACTCAACATAACCACAATATAGACCGGGGTTTTATTAGGAATCTTGGGTTCCCATTGATCGCGAACAAATGGTGAAAAATGGTTAAATTTTCTTCGTGGTATAAACTCGCCACCCAAATGATACTTCCCATTTTCATCAGCACTACCTAACGTGGGGGATAATACTTTAGTGGCCACAAACTTATGAAACAGTAAATCTAATTTTTCGATCATCAATTGTGACCATATGGATTTCGGGATCGCTTTAATACTATTAATCGTATCAACCACAATGTCCGAATTATTAATAGCGACTATCGGAATTTTAAGTAGGTGGCGTATACCTGCAACGGTGTAATCCGAATCAATGACAATCGCTGCATAAAGATTTTTTTTTGTAACATCTTTTAATAGTTTTAAATTATTTAAATATATTTTAATTAATTGAGGGATGGCCGCAATTGTCTTTAAAATATTAAGTTTTCCTGAAGATGAACCATAATACAACGAACTAAAAGCGTAGCGTTTTTGAACATCTGCATCGTTTTTAAAAAAATCAACACCATTTCCAGAGGTAATAATATCAACTTCCAAATTTCTGGCCACTAACTGATCAATGATTGATTTGCAGCGCGTGGAGTTTCCAAGGCCAAGCCCATTTATAATAAATAAAATTTTTTTCTTTTGATTGGTCAATCAGTTACCTAACTTTGGACTGATGTTGTGTTCTAGGGGCGTCAATTTACCTTGCCAGTAAATAGAAGTCCAGATAACTGCCGTGGTCTCCACTTAATTGCGCATCGAATTATCGCTGCCAGAATATTTAGATAAAAAAAAATAAGTATCTTTGAGCAAATGACAAAAAGTTGTAGTAGAAATTATTAAAAAAAATATTCAGCTGAGTGAGCTACATACTTGGCCAGAAGATTAAAGGAGCTCCCTTATGGATAATATTGATCGAAAAGAATTTTGGGATAAAAAAATACTGAATTGGGAAAACGACAAGTATAATAAAAAACCTTTACTTAAATTCGTCAATTTTAACCATTCAGTCCAAGAGCGACAAAGGCTCACGATCCAGTTTCTGAAAAATAGACTTCAAGGTAAAGTCGTGTTTGAAGGAGGCTGTGGATCGGCCAGACTTCTTGAAAGCTTTCGTGATTTTGGCATTAAAAAATACATCGGAGTTGATATTTCTGAAGCCGCGATTAATGACGCAAAAACGCGAGCACAAAAATTAGGTTTAGATCAAATAGAATTGATCCAAGGAAGCTTAAGTGAACTGCCCCCTCAAAAAGTTGATATCTGCTTCACGAATGGTGTGCTCGATTGGATGGAACTCGACGATATTAATAAATTTATTCAAACAGTTGAAACAAAAGATTTTTTACATACTTATTCAGAAAAAAGAACAAGTCTCGCTCAATGGGCTCATCAAGCCTATGTCTTTTGTATGTATGGTTACAAAACAAAAAAATATGTACCAAAATACTATACTCAAAAAACTATCGAGCAATTATTTCAAAAAACCACAGATAAAAAACTTAATTTCTATCGCTCAAATGACCTGACGTTCAGTACATTTGTTGCAAATTTTAACTATGAATGAAAAAATTCTCAACTATTTTAACTTTAAATCATCAAGTTACAATACTAACTCATCAAGAGGTTTTTGGAAAATTGTACGCAAATGGGAAGCAGAAAGCGTCCATTCGCTACTTGATAAATCCAGTCACTTAGAATGCCTTGATCTAGGCTGTGGCAGTGGATTCTACTCAAATAAATTAAAAGAATGGGGAGCAAATAATATTACTTGTGTTGATATTTCAGAACAAATGCTAAATGAAATTAACCTCAAAGACGCCATAAAAATTAATGCCAATATTGAAAATTTCTTGATTGATAAAAAATTTGACACCGTCATTGTCGCTGGTGCTCTAGAATTTGTTAAAAACCCTCTTCTAGTCATACAAAATGTTGAAAAAATGCTCAAACCTAAAGGGGTAATTGTGCTTCTTTTGCCTAGGGATTCTTTTTTAGGAAAAATTTACCAAAAGTTTCATAAAAAAAATGGTTTCAACATCAATTTATTTTCAAAAATATTTTTAAATAAAATCGAAAAAGAGACTTCACTCAAAATAAAAAAAAGTATAAAAACGAAACCCTTCTCAATCTGTGTGGCACTGTCTTTTGACAAATAAATAAATTGGCAGATCTTCTTTAGCCTTGATCTTTATAAAATTTTATACTCTAATTAGAACATATAAATTTTCAGCATTTTTTTCAATTTCAAACAAGGCATATAATTGTTTTCAAAATCACAAAATAAATTTTACTGGATCTTCATTTTTGTATTGGCTCTTGTGGCCATCTATTTACGATGGACTTCTCCACTTTCGTTTAACCACTGGATCGCACGTGACATAGAACGCACTTTTGACTTTTTAAATGGGTCTCCATGGTCTTTTGCGGGAGCTGAACTAACTAATGGCGGAAGATTGCCAGGCTTTTTTAATTACGTATTACTTGGAATTCCCCTGCTATTTTCACAAACGCTAGATAGCATCTTTAGCTTCGGAGTTCTTTATAGTTTAGTTTCAGGATTCATCATCTTTATTTTTTGTTTTAAATATCTTTCAAGAAACGCAGCTCTTATCTTTTTATTCTTTTTTTCTTTTAATGGTTTGATGATCGACGCCTCTCATTTTCCAATTAATCCCTCTTTTTTATTTATCCCAATCGCACTCAGCATTTATTTTTTAGGACGTTATTATTTTGAAGGAAATGGATTTTTTTTTAGTCTCTCGGTAATATTTTTGTCCCTCTCGACACATATACATTTTTCAAGCTTACAGTTACTACCAGCTTTCCTAATTGTTGGATTTTTTTTAAGAAAAGTTGAGCTTAAGCTTTGGCTTACAACTGGAGCCTTAACCTTCCTAACGTTTGTCCCCTTTTTTATTTTTTGCTATGTCTATCATTACCCTATCGTTAATTTTATCATGCCCCAAACAGTTACTCAGAATTTTTCCTCGATCTTACTTTTATCCGTCTTAATAATCATCGCATTAGTTTTTATTTACCGGGCACCTAAAATATTTGTTAAAAAGTTGATTGGCGAATCCCGTAGAATTATTGCAAAAACATTGAGTAGCCCAAAGGTAACTTTAATTCTTCTTCCTCTGTTGGCCACAATCTTTGTCTTGTTAAAAAAAGGTTTCACTTTCGATTATGATGGAAAAATCGGAAGGTTTTATCTTGGAATCGAAAGACTGCTTTGGGGCAATGTTTATTCCGTTTTCGGCTTTAAAAGCCCTTTAAATTTGACCCAAGAATATTTACTCGAAGTAAAATCTTTATATACCATGGGTTTATTAGTACCAATTGTGCTTTTTTTTATTTTTTGCATCTTTATTAATGTGTATTACATTTTCACTACTAACGATTTAACTGCAAGAAAAATGAAATTTACATTGGTGCTTTTTCTTGCTCCATTCACAACAGGAGTAATCTTTGGACAATTAACTGGCAGCCATGTTTGGTATCTATTCTATCTCATCCTATCAACTTTAATTTTTTTCGCTACTACGCTTGATGAGTTATATTCTCAATTAAAATCTTGGATAACTCGTGAAAATGCTTCCTTAAAGCCAAAACTAATATCTTGTGGATTATTTTTATTTGCTTGTTATCTCTCAATTGTACTTTTTACTTTAAACAACTATCGCTCTCAATTCGTTAAAAATTCTAAGGAAGCTCCATATTCTTTGGATGATAGTCGCGGTTTAGTCATCTTGGACTTCGGGAAAAAATTTGTTACAGAAATTAAAAACCTCATCAACCTTTCTCCCGATGAATACACTCAAAGGGTCTTTGTAATTCCGATGAAGTATAATCTCACCAGCAATTTTCTGTATCATTACTACAGTGAAAATAAACTCGACCATTATTCAACTTTGGCACCAGAACGGCCAGCGCTTTTCTCAAATGAAAAACCTTGTTTATGGATTGAACATAAAGGCCCTTGGCATGAAGAGAGTCAAAATTATTACTTACGAATCAAAAGCCATTTTTCCCAAGTTTCAGAAGCAATTAAAACTATCGAAGGCGATACCATTAGAGTGATCGAATATCGACCGCTCTTTCAAACTTTTTGCTTTGTAAATACTAGGCTTGATTTTACTTTTAATGAAAATTTAAAAGTGGTTCGAGAGAACATAGACCAAACAGTAAGAACAAAAATTTTACATAAAAATCTAGAAGTCGATGATTGGAACAAAGTAAAGAATGCTAGTTATGAGCTTTTACTTTATGTTGAAAGACTTCAGATACCATTTTTCGCGCGTGTTAGTTTGGCCTCACTAGGCGACTCTAAAACAAAAATATCTTTTCTCATTGACTCGGAAAAAATTACTGGTGGAGACTCACTTTCAATTAATAGTCATATTAATAATTTTAGCTACCGCTTTAGAAATGCAAAAATAGTTTTTGGAGATTTAAATAACAATCAAATTGTTAAAATGATTCAAAATGACGAAGCGTCTTCTTTGATCTTTATGGGAAGAACCTGGGAAGATCCGAATTATAATGTCATGAATTTTTGGTTAAGCTATTTACCAATTTACCATGAAGAAATTCTCGATCTCGATATAAATATAAAAAATAAATTTGAGATAATACTAAATTTCACTGATGGGAATGAGTCTTTTCAAGTTGATGAAATTTAGTGTTCTTATAATTAATTCGAATGGACTAAAAAATGACTTCAATAGAAATATTATTCTTAATTGCACTACTATCTAGTGTTCAAAGTGTTATTGGAGTTGGATTGCTAGTTTTTGGAACTCCTACGTTAGTTTTACTTGGGTTTCAATACGATGAAATTTTAAGTTTAGTACTTCCCCCTTCAATTGCCATCAGTTGTTTACAAACATTTGAACTTAGAGATATTCGAAATAATTTTTATCGCGATTTTAACTTTTTCTGTCTGCCTTTTGTTTTTATCGGATTGGTCATGATTTTACACTTTTCTCCAAATACGGAATTTTTGAAATACCCCATTGGTTCTATGCTTGTTTTAAGTGGATTAATTCGACTAAGTCCTGCCTTAGATCAGCTTTTAAGTAAATTTATCTATAATCAAAAAAAACTCTTCTTATTCATCATTGGATCTATTCATGGCCTTACAAACATGAGTGGGGGGTTACTCACTCTCTATTCATCATCTTTGAATAATCGAAATAAAGAATTAACTCGTCATGGAATCGCCTATGGCTATCTTATTATGGGATCATTGCAGTATATCGTCCTCATTTTTTTGAAACCTCATTTTTTTTCAATTTCAACTTTACTTCACACGGTAGTCGCGATTTTTATTTATCGCCTCTTTGGTAAACTACTTTTTAAAAGCATCAATGAAACACTTTTTCGTCACATTGTTTCATCTGTCATTTTTTTTTATGGTATAGCACTAATACTTAAATAATCTTTTATCGAGGTAAAGGTGAAAAAAATTAAAGAGATCATTTGGAATATTTTGTCTGACGTTTTTTATCTCTATTGCTCGATTTGTCACAAACTTAAAGGCACACTTTTTACTCCTTTGGAAACCATGAGATTTGGACCTATGTTAGCAATTCCTGAATACATACTCAGGCTTTATGACGATAAGAAAAAAACAAAAAAACTTTGTTATATTGGCCGTTCATTCTCCACCAATCAATATTTAGAAAAAATGATTCAGCGACATCTTAAACTCATTAACAATACCTTTCTCTTCCAGCTTTTGCTGTTGTCCAAAAAACGCTTTCCTCTTTCTCCCGCTTGGAATCCTGAAACAAGTGTTGGAAGATTTAATCCTGAACCTTGGAATAGTAAAAAATATTATCTTTTACACTTTAATAATCAAGAAAAGAAAAAAGGAAATGCACTTCTTGATCAATTGCAACTCCAGCCCAACAAATATGTCTGTTTTGCTAATCGCGACGCTGCCTATTTGAAGTCTTTAGAAGCTGTTCATCAAATTGATTTTTCTTACCATAACTACCGTGATGGAAGTATTGAGGGTTATAAAAAGGCCATTGAATATTTACTCGGAAAAGAATTAAAAGTTGTTCGCATGGGTGCAAAAGTTGAATCAAAAGTTGATTGGAACTTTGATAACTTTGTAGACTACGTCAATCTTTACAGATCCGATTTTGGTGATTTGTACTTAGGAGCAAACTGTAAGTTTTTCTTAGGTGATACATCAGGCATATTTTACATTTCAAACGCTGCCAATATCCCAGCGGCTCAAGGAAACTTCATTCCTTTTGGAGCTCCAAGTTATCAAAGCCACAACCTTTATATTCCAAAAAAGTTGTTCTGTTTAAAGAAATCAAGGTTACTCACCTTTAAAGAACTGATCAATATGGGAGCTCACACTTGGGCAACTAGCGATCTCTATGAGAAAAACAACTTAAAGGTTTTAGAAAACACTCAAGATGAAATTTTAAACCTTGCTATTGAGATGAATGCGCGAATTGATGGAGAATGGGAAGATAATGCTGAAGATTTATTAATGATAAAAACTTTTAGATCTTATTTCCCTAAAGACTATTACATCCATAAAATAAAAACTAACATCGCGACCACATTTTTTCGGTCTAATAAGAATTTATTTGAATAATTATTTTGGACCTACAGCTAACACGAAAAAATAATGGGACATGGGGGCGTAGCCTGTATGAACAACTTCATCGTTCATGGAAAATAAAAAAACATTTTTAAAATAAATTTGAAACAATTTTTTCAGATCTGGACCTTGTTTGCAGTTGATGTGACCAGCTTTACTTTGTTCACTTGCATAGAGTTGTGAATTCAGTGACGGCGAACCAATAATAGCAATTCCATTTTCACTTAAACTCTTGGCAATGTTTCCAACAAATAGCTTTTCATTTTCCATCGCAATGTGCTCGATAACATCAAGACTATAAGCACCATCATATTTTTCAATAGTTGGCCCTTTTACCATGTCATGAACCAAAGTTTTTAATGGCCATTTTTGATCATTTCGCATGAGAACATCTTCAATTAAGATTGGATCAATGTCGGAAACAGTTAAATTGGCCACTTCTTGTTTTACGATTCTACTTCCAAATGCATCACCACATCCAATTTCAATCGCACTTCCTATCCCAGATAACATTTTTGAAACAAATTTATAACGTGAAAATAAAAACGTCATCCTTCTAGGATCGTCATCCCAGACAAAATTAGTAAGTATACCTAACTGATTTCTGGCCTTTTTATTAACCAAGTCCAAACAATCGTTGTATTGTTTTTCAAAAGTACTTTTCATCTTAAACCTTCAATCAATCGTTTAATTCATCTAGTCTTCTAATTTAGGTATTTATCTTCTAAAATGATCCTAATCGTCCACAAAAATTCTAAAAAATAAAAGGAAAACTTATCAGCTCGTTAACGACTACATCATTCAACCTAAATCAACTTCATCTATCTAAGATAGCAGAACCACAAATTGTTGGACTGATTAACGCTAATGGGATTGGCTGTAAAGCTTTGCAAAGTTTTTTTGATTCACATCCAGAAATTATCAATATTCCAGCCTATCCGCTAATGTATTTTTATCCTCATTGGAACATGTGGAAAAATCAATTTCGAGACTCTTGGAATTGGAAAACATTGATTGAAGCCATTTGTATTAAGCATGCCTCTGTCATTAACTCAGAATTTATTCCAGGACATAATGGACTTAATAATTTAGGTGAAAAGCAAAATGAATCGATAAAAATAAATGAACAAATATATCGTGATTCTCTCTCACAGTTATTAAAGGACCAACCGATTAATAGCCGAAATTTTTTGCTGGCGATTCACTACGCTTATGCGATGGCTTCAGGAGACTCATTAGCATCAAAAAAAGTTATCCTTTACCATATTCACGTTTCTTATTATATCGAACAATTATTAAGTGATTTTCCTAATGCAAAAATATTAGGTATGGCCAGAGATCCAAGGTCAAATATCAAAGGCCGAATTCGCAGTTTTTACAATGTTGACGAATCAAAGTTAAATAAAACTGATGTTCTTATTTATCACCAACTACCATCAAATTATTTAACGACTTATTTATGCACTCAACTTCATGACCTCGACAAAGTTATGGACCTGGCCAAGCTGGTGATCGTCAAACATGAGGATCTGCTTTTACGATTGGATGATGTCATCAGTAACTTGAGAGTTTGGATGGGAATAAGTGATCACGAATGTTTAAAGGTAATGACTTTCGGTGGAAAATCTTGGTGGGGTGACAAAGTTTACGGAATGCCTCCTACTCAAGGAGTCTATAAAAGAATTGTTAGCCAAGAATGGCGAAAAGAACTTTCAAAATTAGACTGGTTTGTTTGGGAGGGAGTTCTATATGATTGTTTCGATTTTTATAATTATAAACGAGATTTTTTTAATCCTAAATCTGAAACTCACCATTTTTTATTGTTGTTTTTAATTTATATTCCCAACCAAACAGAGATCAACCATTTAATAAAAGTTTTAAATCCCATGACTCATTTAAAATATTTGGTCTTTTCTTGGGAAGAAGCACTTAAGCCAGATATTCTTAAAAATTATAAATGGAGTGGCACTTACCTATTTAAATGGACTTATTTACCACTTAAACTTTGGAAAACGCCACTGCATCGTAAAATATTATTGAACCTTACTTCACGAAATAGACTGAGCCGCCAACTCTACGCTCCAATTTATGTAATTCTATCTTATTTAAGATTTCTTTGGAGCATTGTTATTTTTCCATGGGTGGTCATTAAACGTGCCACTATAATGAAAAAACTTATCCAGAATCGAAGAAAAAAATCGATTCCGAATCCTAACTTAATTTAAACTCATCAATTCTTGTAAATATCGCTGGCACTCTTGCTGGACTTGTAAGTCATTGGACGTATCGTCCGGTGCCCAGGGAGCTTGCTCTGATTCACCTAATATAAATGGGCCATTTGTGGATTCATGAAAAACCACAAATTCAGATTTAACAACTAAAGTGTGCCAAGTTCCTGGTTCAATACGATAGTAAAATTTTTTTTTATTATCGTAAGTTCCCATAGGAACAACTCGATCCACTTCTCCATTTTCAGAAAAAATGACAATTTGCAAATCCCCTTCGATTAAATGAAATGATTCCGATTTATTTTTATGACGATGTGGACGAATATAGTTGCCTAACATATGCACAATAATCATTTCGTGTATTTTATTTTCCATCCCATAGTGGACATTGATTCTGGCACGACGTCTAGGATTTGACTGGGCCTTTAATTTTAAATCTAAAATCGTTTCAAAACTCAATAACTTTACATCACCATCGAGTTGGATTACTTCATTTTTTTTTATATCTGATAAATTCATCATGAAACAAATCCTTTCACGACTTTGATAATATGAGCAACATTGGCATCAGATAAATTTTCGTGATTAGGAATATTAACTATTTCCTCAGCAATTTTTATTGCTTTTGGATAATGATCTCCCGAAAATTCTTTATACGCTGGTTGTTCTGGCATTAGAGGGTAATGTTGGATTTTCGTTTCAACTCCATGTTCTATTAAATATTTTATAAACTCATTTCTATTCTTAATTCTCAAAGTATAACCATAATAGGTATTTTCATAATCAGGGTTTTCAGGAAGACATTTAACAAGTCCTCTAAATGCCTCGTTATACTGCCCAACTATTTCTTTTCTTCTTTTAATCACAGCACTCATATACTTTAATTTGACTGATAAAAATCCTGCCTGAACAGTGTCAATCCGACCGTTCAGACTTCGAAACTGACAATCCACTTTATTGACCATTCCATTGTATCGAAGAGCTACTATTTTATGAAAAAGTTTTTCGTCATTGGTTGTCACTACTCCAGCTTCGCCTCCTGCTCCTAAAATTTTCATAGGATTTAAACTCATGCCCATTGCAAATCCAAAAGTTCCAGCTAATCGCCCCTTGTATTTAGCGCCAATTGCTTGTGAAGCATCTTCGATAATCAGTAAATTATGTTTTTGTGCTAATGAGATTAAAGGATCCATTTCACAAACTTGCCCCATAAAATGAACCGGCATTATAACTTTAGTTTTTGCTGTAATAAGTTTTGCTACAGACTCAGGATCCATATTCAAATCATCTCTGATATCGCAAAAAACAGGGGTTAGGCCCGCGACTGCCACCGCATTTGCCGTAGCGATCCAGCTCAATGCAGGTATTATCACTTCGTCATTAGGCTTAAGGTTGAGTGCGCGATAGATCATATAAAGCGCATCAGTCCCTGAACTCATACCTATGGCAAATTTCGCCTGATGAAAATGGGCGATTTCTTTTTCAAATATTTCAACTTCAGGTCCTAAAATAAAACGACCATGATCAAGAATTTTTTCATAAGAAATGAGAAGTTCTTTTTTTAAACCTTGATCTCTAATGGTAGTATCCATAAAAGGAATTTTCATTGGCGCATCGCATTTTTAA
>JBIKWR010000219.1:0-4133 GCA_044356225.1 Bacteriovoracaceae bacterium
TTGGGAATCAAGATTGCGTGCTTGAGGCGAAGATCCACTGGAAAACTCATCCAGTGCCGGTATAGTCATGACCAATGATTTGCACAAGTTTACTAATGTGCTCGTTCGATTCAATTAAGCTGATGCCATTATCTAACTCTTTGGCCACACCATGGGGATCCTTGGCGTGATTTTTCCAAGCCTGTTTTAAAAAATTATCAAAATTCATTTATTTTTCACTCCGATTTTATGATTTAATTTTTTTATGAGCAGTTAAAACCTTTTTTAAAAAAAATGTTTTTTCTTTTTTGCTAATCAAAAAAGGGACCATAATTTTTACCCAATCCCCTTCGACTTTAACATCCGCCCAGCGATCACCATCTTTGTCATGAAAATGTAAAAATGGAATCGACTTGTAATAAAAAATGCCCGGAGACTTTTCTTTTATTCCTGTTAGTTTTCCAACAATTTTTAACTCAACAGAAAGATCAGCTAAATCCTTAAATTTGGTATGCCCCATAGGATTACTAAATCATTTCTTTTAAAAAATTAAAAGAAAAATGATCACGAAACATGTGAATTAACACTGGTGTTTTTTCATGATCAATTGATCGAAATCGATTTTTCAACTATCAATGATGATACTAATTTTTTGGGATCAAAAGGATTATTATGAACAATTTAGTTATAAGTTTAATATTTCTACCATTAATGACTTTTAATGTTTTAGCGAATCAAAACTTGGATAAGTTGGATAAAAGAGAATTTATCGAAAAATGTAGTGAGTTAGTCGCGCAAAATCCTGGCCCAGAACTTAGCTGTGTTGCCAAGACACAGAAGGATCGTGCTAATTTAGTGGCGTACAATCTCCCTCTTATCTTAAATATCGATACGACAGATGCTTCGGTAGGGACTTGGGAGGATCTAACTGGTCAAAAATATTTTAAACAAGTGACGGTCAAGGTGGGAGGGAATTTGTTGGGATTTGGTAAAAAAAAGCTTCATCTAGAATGTATTGAAGAAAAAGATGGTCGAGTCACCGCAAAATTAAACAAAGCGGTTGTAGTTGTTTTGCAAAATAATGTTGATCGCAAGGTGACGGCCGAGCTCGTATGTCACTAATCTAAGATTAAGCTGGGTCTGAGAAGTTGGTTTAAAAAAAATAAAAATATTTCTTGTTTCTTTCATTTCTATTCAAGGATAGAATATTCTTTATTAACTTTAAATTGATTAAGGCTTATAGATGACTTTAAAAAAAACGATCAGTTTTTTCTTCTTTTCATTTTCAGTATTATTTTTCTTTTCATGCGCACAGATTAAAAATTCGGTTAAAGAAGTAACGGATCAATCCTTATCAGAAGCCGAAGCCAAAGTGATCATCACCAAAGATAAAACAGTTAAAACCAGATGCAGTTTCGTCAGCGAACTGAAAGTCGATACACCTCCCAATTTTGTTAAAGATAAAAAAAGTGAAATGTATAAATCCGCCAAGCATGTGAGTAACCGTGAAGGGGCGAATGTCTATTTGATTGTTAAACAAGATGTTTTTGGATTGTTAGGAGAAGGCCATGATTGTCCTAACAATGTTCTTGAACAATTAACTGACGAATTTAGCAAACTTTAATTTTTTTCTCGCGACGAAGTTAAGTCAATAACGTTATTCTTTTATCATGCTCTTCGATTTTAAAAAGTTGATGGTCACCAGGCTTTTCTATACCCTTGGCGTGCAAATGCAAGCGGTGGTGGTGGGTTGGCAAATGTATGAACTCACCAAAGATCCACTAAGCCTGGGGTTGATTGGTTTGGCCGAGGCCATTCCCGCTTTAGGACTGGCCCTTTGGGCCGGCAATGTGGTCGATCGCCAAAAACCTCTGGTTCTTTTTCGTTTGGTTTTAGTGGTCAGTTTAATTTCCACGCTGATTGTCTTAATTTGCTCATGGGAGAGTTTTCAGTTTAGTGTCAATGCTAAAACTTTCCTGCTCTACTTAGCTTCTTTCTTAACAGGTATGGCCAGGTCATTTTCCCAACCAACTATATTTTCGGCGGTTCCAAGAATCGTCCCCATCCATCAGTTAGGCGCGACTTCGGCTTGGATGAGTGCCACGTCTCAAGTGGGAAGAATTGGTGGACCTGCCATTGGCGGAGTTCTTTTTGGTTTTATGGGAATGCAATTTACGGTCTCGATTATTGCCGTCTTAATATTCTTAGCGATCCTCACCGTCTCCACCATGGAGCATTTGCATTTGCCACCGGCGAAAAAGCAAACGGAGCAAAACCAGAGCGAGAGTTTTTTTTCGGGACTCACTTTTGTTTGGAATCATCCCATTATGTTTCCGGCTTTAGCGCTGGATATGTTTTCCGTTTTGTTTGGTAGTGTGACCGCTCTTTTGCCCATTTATTGTCAGGACATTTTAATGGTGGGGCCAAAAGGTTTAGGGATGCTGAGAGCGGCACCGGCGGTGGGGGCCTTGATCCTGAGTCTGGTCTTAGTAAAATTTCCGTATCAGAAAAATGCCGGCGTGTTTTTTCTTTCTTCGGTGGCAGGATTTGGCCTAAGTCTTCTGGTTTTTTCGATCAGCACAAATTATCACTTATCACTCATTTGTTTATTGATGAGTGGCGCTTTTGATAGCGTCAGTGTGGTCATTCGAACGGCGATCGTTCAGCTACATTCTCCCGACCATATGCGCGGGCGCATTTCCGCAGTGAACACTATCTTTATAGGATCCAGTAATGAACTTGGCGCTTTAGAGAGTGGAATTGCCGCAAAATTAATGGGTACAGTTCCATCGGCCATTTTAGGTTCTAGTCTTTGTTTGGCGATTGTCGGCTTTGTGACTTTTAAATCACAAGCGCTTAGGAAAATGAAATTGGATAATACTTAAATGGCCTTAAGGTTTAGTTCTTTACACGATCAAGAGTCCGCATTTTTTTTAAAACTATTAAAGTACCGTGTTTAAACGAGAACTTATTCTACAGAACTATCATAAACTTTTTTTAATTTACAAGAGAATTTCACCTCTGCACCATTCGCATCGTTTTTAACTAAATCGAATGTTCTAGCAATAGTCTCAATGGGTTTTGTTCTTAAGTTCGAGATCTCAGTATATTGGACATAAGGGGCATTTGAACTTTTAGAAATAATAAAAGATGAATTATAATATAAATTTTCTTTTTCAAATCCATGCATTATTAGACCTGCAGACAGCCTCTCCCGACTACCATTTATATTATTCTTAAAAATGATTCTTGAACTATCAGAATTAAACACTTCTATAGTCCATGTTTTAAGTTCATTAAAGCTTGTTTTATCTTCAGTGAGATTCTCATCACAAACATAATTTCGTACAACGACCTTTGTCATTTTTTTTTCTTGTGCAATCGCCGAAAAGCTTAGTAAAAATAGCATTAGAAAAAATTTCATAAGTTCTCCTTATATGTCTTTGAACTGTCAGTAATCAGAATTGTATTTTTGTAGTTAATTATGAAACTACCGTTTTTTAACTAGAACTTATTGTTCATAATTACTCACTACACTTTTTAAACTGCATGTGTAAGTCACATATTCACCTTTAGCATTGCTTTTTACTAAATTGAAAGTTGCATTGAGGTACTGAAGGTCAGACTGTTGACTAAAAGTGAATTCGGCATAAGGACCTTTTAAACTTTTGGGTATATAAAATGAGGTATGAGTTAAATCATTTACTTTAAATTCATAACTTAAAAGTGGTCCAGAAATTCTTTCTTTAGTATTTTTATCATTGACAAAAGTGATACTTGAATTGGAAGAATCCATACGAATATGTTTTACGTAAATATTCCATTTTTTAAGTTCTTTAAACTGATCTGATTTGGTAGCAGTTTCATCACAAACATATTTATCTTGCGCTATCGCGGATAGGCTTAGTAAAGATAGTATCAGAAAAAATTTCATTTTTTCTCCTTATTCTCTTGGTCATTTGTTTAAGAGGTTAAAAAGTTACAAAAATTAGTTCGTACCATAATGGAATTTTGATTCTAAACAAGTGAAGTAAAAAAGAAGTTGTTTTCAGTTAAAATAAACAGATACTTTTTTCACTATATAGCGGTGCTGGATGAGTTTTCCAGTGCCGCTATAAACTATGCTGAAGAGTAAAACAGGTTAAGTCATTTGA
>JBIKWR010000220.1:0-4130 GCA_044356225.1 Bacteriovoracaceae bacterium
TCTCATGACATTCACAACTGATAACTTTTAAAACGCTAATACCCTCTGGCGTTAATGCTGATAAATGACATGATTGGGCGTTATCTCCATTGTTATCACTATAATGAAAAAGTAATTGAGTTATTTTATTAACCAGTAAATTTTGAGGAGTTACGGCATGAACTTCTGCCGGCATTGCCGGATAATTGGCCAAAGAGTTAATATTTTCTAGCGCGAGAGTTTGATTATAAATCGACAATTCATCGATGAGTCCTACAAATTTACTATTTTTATGATTATTTCCGATGGTGACTGGCAGTGCTGCAACCGTATTGATTGCCATCGGCTTTGAAGATCCGATGACCTCTGCTTGCCCATCAATAAAAATTAAAACATCTTGGACATTTTGAGCTCCTTCAGGAAGAACCACCGCTAAGTGGTGCCATTCACCATCATTAATTTTAGTGGTTCCTCTGATATAACCACCACCGACATCTAATTGAACTACCCCAGGGCTTTGCTTAGAGTGGTAAAGTGCAATGTCCCACTTTTCACCTAAGGCACCAGCGGCATTTTGTCCGTATGATAATAAAGAGCCAGAGGTGGCGGTTGTTTTAAACCACAACATCATAGTGCGGGGTGAGTTTCCTAAGATCCCAGAGAAATTAGTTATTTTAAATAAAGAATTCTTAGATAACTGAAGACTCCCACCATGATCTTGTGAGTGCAGGAGTTGAGTTTGATCTAAAGTCCATGATCCACTTTGTGGATTTTTTTCATCAAAGAGTAAGTTTTGACTGTTATTAAATTTAAAATAAAATTGTAAACTATTGGGTAACTGAGTAACGAGGATCTGTGCTTCATTGTTTGAATAGTCTTTGCCATCAAAGGCTTTGATTTTCATAATCGTCAAATGATGCCCAAAACTTTGAGCAGTCCATGAGAGTGTTTTATCTGCCGTCAAACGAGTTTGCTGAGGAATAACGACTTCATTATTAGATTTTAACTCGCCTCCTATCAGTTGAGTGACCACCAAGTATTTTTCATCGGATGAATCTTGGTCTTGATAGTTAAAAAAATCAAAAAGTATTTGGGCATTTCCAATTAATGCTTGGTCTTGATAAAGAGTTCCAAGATTTAAAGTTAAATTTTGCAGGGTTGGAGGAGTATTGCTGGTTGATTGGGGATTTTGATTCCCTCCTTGATTTCCTTCATTCTCAACTGGACCATTATTTTGATCAGGTGATTCAGTCGTCGGTTGCCCGATTGAGTTGTTTGAAATGGATTCAACAACGTCACTGCCTCCTTGGCCACAACCTGTTGCAGAAAAAGAGATTATCACTAAGAGTAAAATGCTTATAAAGAAGGGTTTTTTCATTTTTGTTGTTATCTCAATTTTCAGAGATCTCTTTGTAGATCTTTTCGTTGCAGATCTTTTCGGACTTTGATTTGTAAACATGATCTGATTTGAATCTGTTTGTTTCATCATCGGTCTCATTTTTTGGGCCTTTTAAGTTTATGATTAATCGGTGAAAGCTGGTTAATGCCAGCATAACTTAAATTTGATTTTTACTTTTAAATACCTGATTTAACATGAAAATTTTTTATTGATAGAGGCATTTTTCGCCCATATTTTAGGCTAGATAAAAATTTAAGAAAAGGAGTAGGAATGTTAGGAGAGGGCCCCAACATTCCCAACTCCCATTGGATTTTTTCATCCAGATTGATTCATCGAGCGAGGGAGGAGAACTCGAAATCATTAAGAAAGAATAATTTCTTTCTTTTGATGAATAAATTTTTATCGCAGTGGTAACCCTTCTATGTCATTAGATTGTCAAATATTGGCAAGAAGCTTTGCTAATCTCGAGTGAAACGATCGGAGAGGATTCAAAACGAAGAGAATTTATTTTTATGTTTTGGCAGTTTTTCCAGTGATGATTTTAAACAACGCTTTCATCGGATCTCGATAGTTGCCAACTAAGTAATGTTCATAAATTGAGAGCAGTGAGTTTTTAACTGTCTGGGTATTGATTTCATCTTCTTTGGATAAAAAATTAATAAAATTATTTGCGACAATAAAAATACAGGAGAGTGGCGTGACTTCACTAGAAGATAGACCTGCGGGAAATCCAAGTCCATTCGGTAGTTCATGATGCTGTTGAATGATAAACTCAGTATCACTAAAACCCGAGAAGAACGGGGCCAATTCTGAGGCCCTAATCGGATGATGGAGAAATGTTTTTTGTTCTTCTTTTGAAAAGAGATTAAATTCGTGATCATCTCGAGATAAAATAAAAATCATATCATCATTGGTAAATAATGAATCATGCAATATCGCTGCAAGGCCGACCTTCTTTTTAACCAAATCAGAGGTCCAGTTGAGCTCCTCTAGTAAATAAAGCGCCACATAACAAGTCAAAATCGATCTTTCGGACGGATCTCCAAATTCGAGAGGAAACAACCGAAAAAATTCTCGAATGTTTCCGATTTCCAGAGCGGTTCTAAAAAGACTGTCGAGGGTTAACTTCGTCAGCTTTACGACGTCTTCACTCACTCCGATAGTTCTAATATGTTCATGGATCATAGAAGATGCTTTTTTTTGAGTGATCAAGGCCTGCAAAGGATTGAGTTTGATACTCGTAAAATCGGTGATTAAGTTGTTACAAACTTGGGATAAAAAATGGAGATGTTCATTTTTTTTAATATAAACAAACTTGATATTCCTCTGTAGGTATTTTTTTATCGAGCTAGTGCCAAAGATTTCATCTTTGTTAACTATTTTGACAAAATGTTGATCTGAAAGTGAAAGATAAATATCATATGGGGAATATTGGAAACGATAAAAATTTTTTAATTTGATTGGTAAATAAGCATCAATATCATCGGCGATTGTTTCTTCCGCTAAAATTTCCAGATTGGTAAAGTGTTCAACTAAAGGTTTTAAAATGGCCTTAAAATTTTCGATGGACTCCTCTGAGTCTAGAGGTAGAACTATTTGATCATTTTTATTATTAACTTCAAAAAGATTAGCTGGACAAAGAATGGGCAACACATTTTGATGACCAATGTAGAGACACGGTGCTTGTTTGGAAATTTCATTAATTTTATCAAAAATAGTCTTAGGATCATAAGATTGAGCTTCACACGCTATAATAGAAAATACCGGAGGAGGGTTTCCACTAAATTGTGCCATCACACCTGCAAAATCTTCAACTGCTACAGACTTCAGCCTAAGATGTGTCATCAATAAATTACTGACGAGGGTCTGAATAGATTTATCTTCAATTAATAATAGGCAATGCATAGTGCAGACATTGTAACATGTCATAATATTTAGTTTCTACTAAATATGAATTCGATCAAAGACTCCCATCTTTCTTAACCGACCCTAATGCTCAGTTGAAGTGAAATTTTCCAATGGAATATTTTGCATCTATTTTTTTCTCATGACCATTTTTTGAAGTTAATTCTTCTGATAATTGCGATTGTTTTAACTCCTCTTCGATTCCAAGCATTGCCCGACGTTTTAATTCTTCTTTAAATTGTTTTAAATAAAATGCTTCGAGCTCTTCTCCAATGCCATTGACTCCATCTTGCTCATAAAGGCCTAAATCTTTAATCAATGCCCGAAGTTGTTCTTGAGTAATATGGTAGTCAAATTGTTTAGCATTGGTGGTATTGTTTGAAGTATTTTTTTGGCCCATGACGATCCTCCTTGATTAGTCTCTGAATCATCATGATTCAGCGTTCTCCAAGATAAATATGCAGATTTTGGGCCAATCTTATGGTCGTAGTTTCAAACGACTAAAAAAAATGAATGACTAAAATTTAAGCAATTTCAAAAAAAAACTACATTCTGTAGCCTTTTTATCATTTTTGGTTAACTAGTTAATAGACCTAAATTCTTGAATGTGGATTCAAATTTTTCGAGCACCTTTTAAACGATTATGAGTTGAACATAATACTGATAGATTGGAAGAAGTGGTCAAACCTCCCTGGGTAAAAGGAACCTGGTGATCGATATGCAAATATTTTGTTTCATCACAACCTGGATACTGACATGTATGGGAGTCACGTTTTAAAACTTCTTGTCGCAAATTTCCTCTCGCAACTCGCGCGATAGGACTAGATTTTGATTGTTTGACAGGTTT
>JBIKWR010000069.1:0-14218 GCA_044356225.1 Bacteriovoracaceae bacterium
CTCTGAAAAAAGGCAATAGCGAATCCCTTTAATTTAGCGATTTTTAGATTTTAACCAAGCTTTGAGGAAGAATTTACATGCCATATTCGGCCACAAAGAATGTTTCCCTTCATTTTGCTCTTTAAGTGACCAAGAGATTGCCAAGACATAGTGAGGTCTATTACAACCCTCTTATCGTTTAAAACGGAGGCCTTCATGTCTAAAATTGCTCTTTGTATCTTGATCCTCAGCACACTCTTTTCTTTTTCACTCATCGCCGAGGTCACCTATTATCGATGTGAAACAGGACTGGAACAAGGCAAGGCCAAAGGGATGGTGAAGTTAGATACGGATAATGGAATTCTTGTGCATACTTTTGAAGAAGTTCGCAAAAGCAATGATGGCACAAAAACCTATAGTGTTGATAGCGAAGTCTCTGGTCTTTTTTCGGTAACTTTAAAAACTAATGCTAAACATGAATTTTCTCATGAAGTGATTTATCAAGTGATGACGGCAGACCATGTTTTTTCTCTTCATGTTCTAAGCCCTGATTACAATCGACCAACCGTCAACGAATTGTCCTTAACGGTAAAAGACTTCGCTTCTTCAACTAAAGAGTCTTTCACTTGTCCGCTGAAAATTGTCACTGAATAAAAAAAAACTAAGCGTTCTGCCAATTTTGTTCTCCTAGGAAATCCATTTTTCCTAGGGGCACACCTGCTTGTCTTAACAGCATATAAGTTGCTGTGAGGTGAAAATAAAAATTGGGAATGGCATGAGAATCAAAATAGTCTTTGCCCATAATCGCCTTACCTGGAAGCCAAGGAAATGTAATTTTAGTTTTTTGAAATTCACTAAAATCATCCGCCTTCAAAGAACTTAAGTAATTGATGGTTTGATCAATCCGCGAAAATAACTCTTCGAGAGTCGTTTCTTTATCATCAAATTTAGGCGCTGGTTTACTCGTGAGGCGTCCACCAGCGGCTTTGGCAGAATCCGTAGCGATTTGTACTTGTTTTAAAAGGTTAAACATGTCTGGGGCCGCTTTCATGGAAAGAAAAGAGTTTTCATCAAAATTACGTTCTTTAGCAAAAGCTCGTGCTTTAGTGAGAACATTTTTTAAGGCCCGTAAATTCATACAGAACTGCTTAACAGCAATATCATAGACATAGTCTGACATGTTTAAATCCTAGAAATTTGGTAAAAAAATTATTTAACTTTTTTAACTTTTACAGCGCAAGGACCTTTAGGACCTTCGCCCATTTCGTATTGCACTTTATCGTTTTCACTTAAATAGTCGCCACCTTCAATGCCTGAAATATGGACAAATACATCTTTTCCACCGTTGTCAGGAGTAATAAATCCAAAACCTTTCGCATCATTAAAAAACTTAACCGTACCGCTGTTCATAAAATTTCCTCAAAATAATTGTGATTCGTTAAACAATTTTTAGCACGGAATTCCCTGATGACGCAAGTTTTAGGACCGAAAATGGCCTATTTATAGAGCATTCTCTAAGATTTCTTAATTAAATTCACACAAAACTTGGGAGTTTACTATGTTTCACGCCATTGGACTGCTAGTGGTCTCAAATATCTTTATGACTATCGCATGGTATGGACACCTTAAAAATATGTCTCAAAAGCCTTTGTGGATCGTCATTTTAATCAGCTGGGGCATCGCTTTTTTTGAATATTGTTTTCAAGTTCCTGGCAATCGCATCGGACACCAGTATTTTAGCTTACCCCAGCTGAAAGTTTTACAAGAAGTGATTACCATGGCGATTTTTGCAATTTTCTGTCTTACTTATATGAAAGTGCCATTAAGTAAAAATTTTCTTTATGCTTCATGCTGTTTAGTTTTGGCGATTTTTTTTATTTTTAGGGACCTGCCAAAAAATTCCTAAAGATTAATCAACTTTTTTCTCTACTGCTAAAGCTCCGGAAGTTAGATCACGTCTAGTTTTTACCGTGACTTGTTTTGTAGATTGTTCGCTGGTTTTACTATCAACTTTTAAAAAAGTTAGTTGATATTCAAAACAACCAAGACAGCGTGCCACTAACGTTCGCTCGACATTAACAACACTGGTGTAATTTTTTTTGGCGAGAGTTGCCGCTTCTTTTTTTACGGCAGCACTGGTGAGAACTTCGGTGAGAACTTCGAGAGAGGTTTTAGACAATGGATTGGCCTGCAAAGAGCTCACAAATAATAATCCCAAGGATAATGAAAAAACTCGAACATAAGATTTTTTAAAGGTCTTTAATGAATTCATGGTTTCTCCTCTGAAAAAAGGTTAAAGTGGTGGTTTTCTATAGCGGTACTGGTTGAGATTTCCAGTGAAAGCTCAACCAGTACCGCTATATACCTCCGTTCACTGACGAGCAGCAAATGACAATTTCTGGCATTAGAACTTTAAAGAAAAAAACTGTTCACAAAATCATTCAATGATTAGCTTTTTAAAACACTTAGGGCGTAGGCATAGGCACCTATTGATGTCGCCTGATTCGTGCCCAATAATGACCGACCAACCCCAATTCGTTTTTTAGCATTGGCGGTGACATAGGACTCAAAACCATAAACCTCCACTTTTTCACTGCGATCACTAAAATAATTTTCAAACTCTTGTGGATTATCGAGATTATAAACTTCTTGAACAATCCGGCCTTTATTATTGCCTGCCAAAAATGTTCGGCGCATTTCCGAAAACATCGCTGGATAAAAAAGATCATTCGCACGTGCCAGTCCACCACCGATCACAATATTGGCATCAAAAATGGTGGCGAAATCGGCCAAGGTATTACCTAGAACTTGCCCCATTTTTTCAAAGGCCAAACGCGCCTGGGGCAGATCTCCTGGCATTTCACCACGGGCAACCATCGCCAACTCTTTTACTGAAAGCTGACCGGGATACATTTTCTCAATCGCCCTGCGACTAATGGCCTCTTCTAAATAGTTCTCAGGCTCGAGCGCATTGCGAATGGTCCAGACTTCTAAACCATTAAAGTTATCTCCTCGATACATCTGTCCATTGGCATAGAGCCCTCCACCAAATCCCGTGCCGAGTGTAACACCGACTAAGTTTTTAAGCGGGCGATCACCATTTTTTTGCAACTGAGAATTGATTTTTTGAAGCAAGCCAAATTGCGCCTCACCGTAAGTAAAAAGATCGCCGTCATTATTTAAAAACACCGGAAGGTTAAAAATTCTTTGAAGATAAGGTCCTAAGGCGACTCCACCCTTGTATGCGGGTAAATTAGTGCCGTGGTTATAAGTCACACCACTTTCATAATCAGCAGGTCCAGGAAACGCAAAACTTATCGCCGCTGGCGACTCTGGACTATTTTTTTGCACCTTTTGAAAGCCATAAACTAAACAATCTAACGATTTTTTTAAATCCTGCGTTTCGGCGGCACAAGTGAAACTCTCACCCACTAGTTGTGGAATACCATTCACTGATTGCCAGGCCGAGAAAACAAAATTTGTTCCTCCTGCATCGAGTGTCAAAACAACTGGATTTGGATTAGAGGTCTTAGTTGTAAACGAGTTCACTTTTTTTACTCCCAAGATTTTTTTTCGTCGCCTGACTACCGATAAATCCAAAAATAGCTAAATACGTAAATCCAACTACGACGATGAATAAAGAAGGTCTAAGACCAATTGAATCAGTCAAGGCCCCTTGAATAGCTGGTAAAATGGCCCCACCAACCACCATCATCACTAGGAGAGAACTGCCTCGGGATTTCGCTTTACCAAGACCTTGAATCGAAAGTGTAAAAATATTTGACCACATAATCGAGCAGAACAGACCGATGCCAATCATCGACCACATGGCGATTTGTCCTTCGGCAAAAATAGATATGATTGTTAACAGCGTGGCCATTAATGAAAAACAGCCGATGGTTTTACCTGGATGCCCTTTAGCGACAAAAAATAAAACAAAGGCCAAAGCAATTAACAACAAATAGGGAGCAACCGTTAAAGGATCGATGATCGCGCCATGAGTAGTAAAATGTTTAAAAGATACCGCCCCATAAATAATTAAAAAAGCGCTCATCGCCACGCCGATCATCGCCGGCAGTTTTTTAGACAGGGCCATATGAGTAAAAGCTAAGGCACCAGCAAAACGCCCAATCATCAAACCACCCCAATAAAAAGAGAGGTATTTATCGGCCTCTCCCACATCCATACCACTGACCGATTCAAGACCTAAATATTGAATGAGAATACTGCCTACTGCGACTTCGCTTCCGACATAAAAAAAGATGGCAAAAACGCCCCATATAAAATGCGGGTAATTGAGTAAGGATTCGCGGTCTGAGAGATCTTCTTCATTTTTAAAATCGGGAAGCTTCACTAACTTAACAATCGCCGCCAGTAGCAGAAACGAACATCCCAGGCCAGCGTAAGTCCACTTCAATGAAGAGCTGGCATCCCCTGTGGTAAAAACGGTTGTGCCAAAAAGGAGCAGCCCACCAACGATGGGGGCCAAAACTGTACCGAGTGAGTTTAATCCTTGAGATAAATTAAGTCTGGCGGGTGCTGAATGTTCATCACCTAAAAGTGCCACGTAGGGATTGGCAGCGATTTGAATTAAAGTGACACCAGCGCCAAGAGTAAACAAGGCCAATAAAAAGAATCCATATTGTTTGGTTTCGGCAGCGGGATAAAATAATAAACTGCCAAGCCCGGCAATCACCAATCCGATCATCAAGCCATTTTTGTAACCAATTTTATTGATTGGATCACCTTTCATTTTTGAATATAAATAGTAAGCCAATGAGACGATAAAATAAGCGCCAAAAAAAGCTGATTGCACGAGATTAGCTTGGAATTGATTAAGATCAAAATCGGCCTTGAATTTAGGAATCAGTAAATCGTTCATGCAGGTGATAAATCCCCACATAAAAAAAAGTGATGTAATGGTGGCGAAAGCTGCTCGGAATTGCATGTGGTATCTCCCTCAAGATAGAAATTTTAAAAAGTACAAGAAGTTACCCTGAGTTAAGTTTTTCGTCTATTAAATCATTCACAACATTTGTAAAAAGTGTTTTTGCCCAGATAAGTTAGATTTACATTAAATAGTTTAGTGGCAATAGCTTCAAACAAAGTTTCATGTTATTAGCTTCTGCTAATGTCTTAATCAATTAAACCGAAGGAGAATTTGTGAACAAAAATCGCTCTTTTTACTTGCTCTTTTTCTGGGGTCTATCCTCTATTATTTTGCAAAATGTTGCTCTGGCTCATCAGTTCTTTACCGGAAAAATTAAGACCAAAGATTATGGCACCTATGAAACTGAAATCAGCATTCACCAACATGCAAATATCCATTTTCCTAGACCAACACTCGAAACCTTTTTTGATCAAGATGAGCAGGTGTGGCTTTGCCAAACATTGACTAGGGCCAATTTGGCCTCTCTGGTTTTGCATCTATCACGCGATGGAAACATGATGGAAACTAAGCCTCTCGAATTAGTGGGAACGCTTTTTCATAGTCAAGTTGTGGAAAAACGCGAAGATTGCACCGTCGCTCATATTTTTACGGTTCAAGATAAAATTTTAGTAAGTTCACTTCATGTGACGACTCTTTTGCCTTTTTTACCTCAGGCCAAAAGTTTCGATTTCGTCGTCTTAGATCATTCCTACTATCTGCTAAAAAATCCGTTGGATGTTTTAGCGATCAATACCAACAAGAAGGGAGATCTTTCTGTTGCGATCGATAATTTATTTGAGCCAATTGCAGCGGAGAACAGTGTTAACTTTAACGTCCTCGAAATTGAGCTCTTTTCTAAAAATAAGCCCCTTAACTTAAACGGTCGACGTTCGACTCTCACCTTAGAGCAAGGTCAAACATTTTTAAAATAATGTCAGAGGATGGGTTCCAATAAAAAAATATTTTTTTGGGATCCATTCTTTTTACTAATTTTGGCATCGATGGCCACGATCGGTCGATGGTCGTTATCCATCACCATCCCTTCTGCTTTATTAAGTTCCTTTGGCAATAGGAAAACTTTTTCAATGTTTAATTCTTTCTGGTCTATGGAGATTTGATGATTGATTTCAATAATCGCGCGTCCTTGGTCACTTAAAAAAAACAATCGCCCATTTGCAGTTAAGTGAATTTCACTAACATCAACTACTTTGTTCTCAATGTCTGATGGTAGTTTCCACATCGCAGTGGCGTAGAGTTTGGAATTAAATGGTATTTGAAATGAATCAAAATTTTGTAATGAAAAGATCGGTTTAAATCCTTGGGCCTTTTTTTCCAGCGGGGAAAATTCCAATAAGCGTATTGGTTGTTTTTCTTTGGAGATCAAAAGATGGCCATTATTTAACAAAATGAATCCTTCTCCTTGAGAGTTGGGGTTAGCGTCCCAATTAATATCGGCTTTAATGCTTGGGCTTAACTCCAAGGAAATTTCATTTTCAATTTCGGTTAACGCTGAATTGATCACGAGAATACGGGCGGGATGTTCTTGCAAGAGAAACACCCGGCCTGATTCATCGGCAAAAACCGCCTCCCATTGCCCTTGTAGGTTAATCTCTGCCTGTTTATTAATAAGCTGGTTGATATTTATTTTTCTTAAATTCTGATGAAGATGTCGATGGTCCCAATCAAAAAGATAAAATGCATTTTTTTTATCGCCCACTAGAACCAATTGGCGGTGAGATTTATTTTGAGGATCAGTTCGCCAGCTCATGCCAGAAATCTCTGGTATATCTAAAAAATAGGACTCTAAGATTTTTAAGTCTTCAGGTTGACGACATCCCCCGATAAAAATGAATGCGGGAAAAAACAAGGTGAATAAAATACTTTTCTGCCATTTTTTTTTCATAACTGTCCGCATTTTTATTTCACTCTTTATAAACTCGAACTTTCTACTTTAGTTTTGAGATTATTAAGTCCTTTTTCAAATTGTCCACCAACCTCTTTATCCATATCGATAAAAAAGCACATTAAGCGACCTAAAAAAGAATTCTCTCCCGTCACTTGCCATTTAACTAAAGTACCCATTTCGGTGGATTTTAATGTTATCTCCGACAACTGAGTCATGGCCATTGGTTTAGTATAGGACAACTGTGTTTTAATCACTTCGTTTGGCACACTTTCGATGACTTCGGAGCGACCAACACCCATTTGACCTTTGCCTTGCCATTCTGAAATCGCACCAACTCCTTCATCAGCTCCCAGGTAACTAATCTGCACCGAAGGATCCATTTCTTGCCAAGGCATCCATTCATAGGCCAACCGGGCATTGTTGAGATGAGGAAAAATAAAATCTGGCGCGGCAGCGATGACGATTTCTCTGCTCACCATCATGTGTGCAGGTTGAACGGCAATGAATCCTAAAAATCCGAAAATTAAAACCAACATAAGAGCGAATACTTTTTTCATACACTTAACTCCTTTTTTCAAAACTAAAAAATAATTTTCTTTATAAATTATGAATGAGGTATAACGAGAATTGCAAATCCAAAAATAAAAAATATCATCGCTATCCACAAGTACCATGATGTCTCTCGTTTAAAATAAAGTTTTTCAAACAAGGTCGCAAGAATTGGGGAAGTAATGGAAAGACCGGTAATTGTCGCCAAATGACCGGTCCTAATCGCTTGTAGATAAAAACTCAAAGAAATAAAAGTTCCCAGTAAACTGCCCACAATCAACCACAGTTTGGTTTTTTTTGGACTGGCAAAAAAGAATTTTTTAAAATGCAGCGGCCAAAAAAAAGATAACAAGATAAATCCAGCGATAGCACCAAGGCAACGATAAAAATTACCTTCGAAAGTAGACATCGTAGGAACAGCATCAAAAGATAATCGAGTAATCAGAATGCCCATGCAATCTAACAACATGCCGATCAAAGCAAACACAATACCCTTCACTTGCCAGCGACCCGAATTCGCCTTGCCCTCTAAGGCAAAGGTGACAAGGCACATGAGAAAAAAAACGATCGCCATACTTTGACGAGCATCAATCGTTTGCCCTAAAAAAAGATGACTTAAAAAACCTAAAATCAATGGCTGGAATCCAAACAAAATTAAGGTGCGTCCAGGGCCAATCAAGGTAAAGGAAATGAGTAAAAAAATATCGCCAACATTCAGTCCTAAAAAACCACTGAGCATAAACTGACCAATAATCGTCAAATTCGGGATGGTCCAATCCCCCAAAAACAACATGTAAGCGCCAAAGGAAACAAGTGCCACCACTGACTTGAAACAATTCATAAAGAGGGGCGACATATCCCGCGCGTAATGGGTGAAAAAAATGGAACCCGTTGAAAAGCTCAGGTTCGCGCCTAAAACAAAAAGATAACTAATAATATCCATGGGATTTTCATCATAATCTAAACTTTACTTGGTTGGCGAAGAGATTTTGACCTCAATCAGATAGCTATGTTAGAAATACCCATGGCCAAAAAAATTCTCCGTTCCGGCTTCACGATTCCCGGGATCACTCCCAATCTTTTGCTTTCCCAAGTGGAAAACGCTGCTCCATATTTGTTTAACGGTGAAATTGCGACAAATTTACCTGCGCAGGAATTTTTGAGGTATTTAACTTTTTATAAAAAAAACTCGGCAGCGATCCATGATTTAAATCTCGCCAGTTATTTTAAACTCTGTCTATGTGCTCATTGGGCAACGGCGGGAAGTTTTATTCCCACTGATGTGGATAATCAAATCCGCTTTAAACTGTGGCAGCATCCAGAGCTTCCCGATCATGTGGACCAAATGGTGCAGACGGTGATTGAGGCCAGATCGTGGGATTACCGACAAGTGACCAACCGCCAAGCCTATGATCTTAAAAATCAGCAAACTCGCAGCACCCATGAAGGGACCTGGTTTAGTGTGGCGATTGGGGCCTATTGTGCGCTTCAAACATATGGTCACACCATTTTGGCAGAAAAAATGGCGAGCGAAATTTTGGCGGAAATTCATAATGAAGAAAACTTTCTGATTCAAGTTTATGAAAAAAATCAAGATCACCTCAATTATTTAAGAGCTGCTCCGCTGATGGCCCATAATTTTGGCGATCTCGATCGGGTGATGGTGCAATGGGATATGCATGAAACAGATTCGTTTTGCCAAAAAATTTATCGTTTAGGTCATAATGCAAATGCAAACTATTCTCCACTGTTGGTTCAAACTGGAAAAGTTAACAAAGAATTTTCCTCTAAAGAAAATCATCGTCATATGACTTTAAGACAACCTAAGTGTTTGAGAAAATCTCATTTATTCCTGATTCCTGTAGGCCCTTTTTTCGATGATTGGGGAACTGAGATTGGGCAAAGTGATTTATTAAGTTTAGAAGAAAAAGCGGAAATTATTGCGGCTTTGTTTGAGGGGTTTAAGCGGGAAGAACAAGCGCATGGGTATGCGCGAGGGTATGGGGCGATCATGCGCAGTCTGGGTGATCAGGTCTCTGAACTTGAACGCTACCAACCAATTGATCTGGTTCATGATCTTTCAAAATCGAGTTTAAAAAAAATTGCCGATTTATTCACCGAAGAGTTTCATCAGCTTTATTTGAAGCGTTTGCAGATGTTTTTAAAAAAAATCTCGTCACTATAATCTAAAATTAACCATTTTTAATTCTTAGGGGAAGATCGGGATTAGTGATAAAGGGCCGACCAAAGGCAATCAGATCGGTATCGCCTTCGGTGGTTACACGGCAGAGCTTTCTGCCGTGTAACCACAATTGCCCATGAAAAATTCCACGGTATTTTTTTCGCACATCTTTTAAAGTGTAGGGTTCTCGCTGTTGATGAAAACCAAAGGATAATCCATCCATAATGTGAAGGTAACCTAGTTTAAATTGATTGAGCTCTTGAAGATTCTCCCCCCCCTTCCCTTTAATTAAACATAGTGCTCCTTTCATTTTCAACTATACGCAGAAAATTTTTTAAGATAAAAATAAGCCTATTCCAGAACTCTATATACTGGTGCTGGTTGAGATTTCCAGTGCCGCGGTATATTTAACCAAGGCTTTTTATGCTTAAAAATTCATTCATGTTCCTGATGTTTTTTTCTTTGGCAATGGTTGTTACTAGCTGTGGCTGGCGCGCTCTTCCCGCTGCCAAAAATGCGGTGGATGCGGCTTTGGCGGAAACCACCAATCAATATAAACGACGCGCGGATCTTATTCCCAATCTTGTCAATGTCGTCAAAGGTTATGCTAAACACGAAGCTGAAACGTTAGAAGCGGTGATGGCGGCCAGGGCGAAGGCGACTCAAACCACCATCGATGCGGGAAATATGAATCCCGAGCAGTTAAAAAATTTCCAAGAAGCTCAAGGCTCATTAAGTTCGGCCTTAAGTCGATTGATGGTGGTGGTTGAACGCTATCCAGATTTAAAGGCGAATCAAAATTTTCGCGATTTACAAGCGCAACTTGAAGGCACCGAAAATCGCATTACCGTTGCGAGACAACGATATATTGAAGTGATCAATGGTTTTAACAATTTGGTCACCGTTCCACCGGAAAGTTGGACTAATAAAATTTTTTACTCTTATGAAAAAATGCCTCAGTGGACTGTGAATGATGCGGAAAAAACGCAGATCGAACAAGCTCCAAGCATTAATTTTTAATGCGAGTTTTAACTTTTTTATTATTAAGTCTTCATTTTAATGTCTGGGGGAATTTTAGTATTCCACCATTGCGCCAACCGGTTACCGATCAAGCTAGATTGCTTAATTCGCAAGTAAAAGAAATTCTCAATCTAGCGCTGATTAATCTCCATGAAAGTGCTGGCAGTCAAATTGCCGTTTTAACTTTGCCGACCATTGGCCAAAACTCTGTTGAGCAGATAGCGATCAAGATCGTCGATCAGTGGAAATTGGGAGACACTAGAAAAGACAATGGAATATTAGTTTTACTGATTGCCGATCGCAAAGAAGTCAGAATCGAAGTGGGGCAAGGAGTAGAAGGTGATTTGCCAGATGCCATTGCCAAAAGAATTATTGATGCTGAAATGATTCCTTATTTTCAAGAAGGAAATTATTCCCAGGGTATTTTACGTGGAGTTTATCAAATCGCCAAAGTGGCCAACCCCAGAATCAATATTGATTCTTTTTTTCGGATGAATACCAAAGGCCAGCATCAGGTAGTTGAAAAAAAACCTTTCAGCGCTTTTCAAACGATTATAGGTTTTTTAATTTTTTTAATTCTTATTTCTACTCGTAGTGGTCGCAGCATCCTTTTTTTAATGCTCTTATCTGGTCGAGGGGGTGGCGGAGGACGAGGACGCAGTGGTGGATTTAGAGGTGGTGGCGGTGGGTTTAGTGGCGGCGGTGCCTCGGGGAGATGGTAAATGGTCCAGTTACAAAAAAAATCTTGGATTAAAAAATATCTTAACGAACAACAAATTCAGGCGATTGAAAAAGCCGTTTTTGAAGTTGAGCAATCAACTTCCGGCGAAATTGTTCCGATGATTGTTAAAAGCTCTTCACGATGGGGACATGTCCCCATCACTCTTTTTTGCCTTTTTATGATTCTCTTTTCTTTTCTAAGTCACACCACCATCTTTGAGTTTTGGTCTTTGCCCTACTATCTTTTATGGATCATCGGTTTTTTCCTCAGCTCTTTAGGAACAGTTATACTTTTTAGAATCGATACGGTTAAACGTTTTTTAAGTTTAGAGTCGGATTTAGATTTCCAAGTTCATCAACAAGCGGAATTAGCATTTTATCGCGCCAAGCTGAATCAAACCCAAAATAGCACCGGAATTCTGATTTTTTTATCCATGATGGAGCATGAAGTTGTGGTCTTAGCGGATGAAAGTATTGCGGCCAAATTACCAGCGTCAACTTGGAGTGAAGTGGTCCAGTTGATTATTGATGGCATCAAGCAGAATGATTTAGAGAATGGTTTTATTAAAGCGATTCACCTTTGTGGTGAGATAATTAAACCACATTTTCCGGCACATGGGCATAATCCCAATGAACTCAAAAACCATCTGGTGATTGAGGATTAATTTTCCCAACTTGAGAAGTTTTAAATTAAGGTAATGGCAACAACCAAGTCAATGGTACTGTCGCCTTCATCGACTTCAATTCCTTAATGATCGAATAAAGATTTTCATTGGTTGCCTCTGGAAGAAGTCCACCAAAAGTTGGGTCTTTCCAAGAATTTGGTCTGCCGTAGTAATAATCCCAAGCTTCAAACTTTGAAACCACTTTTGATCTTTTGGTTGAAGTGAAACCTTTGGGCAGAAACTGTTGTAGATTTGATCGAGAGGTAAAAAGCGCTTTGGGAAAAACTTTCACTTGTTTTCCAGAAACATCAATAGTCACCAATGATATTTTATTATTTTTGGAACTATTGAAAATTTCTCTTCTTAACTCTAGTGTCTCAAGAATATCTTCATATTCAAAATCAATATATTTGGGGGTCAATAAATAATCGTCATTTCTGGCCATATCAGCTTGTTCTTTAGAGTATTTCATACCTTTAATTCGGGTTTCAATTGAGCTTAGATAATAGTTTAAAGATTTATCTAAATTATCTTGTACCGTTTTTTGCTGAAATCGTGATTTGCCCAAATTGCGATAATCCTCGATAACTTTTACAAACTCCTTAGGTGTTGAAACTTCGGGAGTAGACCCAAAAAGATTGTTGATTCCGGTGTCTTTGATTAATTCATTCAAAAATTCCGGCAGTTCATTTAAAGAATAGTTAATAAAAAAGTAAAGTGTTCCTAGGGCATTCTCAACAACCGAGATTGCCAGCTTAATATTACCTTGAGTAACAATTTTATAACGATTTTTCTCAGACAAAAATGGCCGATTATTGCCTTCATCGTAACCCGATAAGATGTAGCCATCTAATTCAAAAAAATCACCTTTAGCAATCTCTTCGGCCACCGTTTTGAGTTTTTCCAAGGAAAATTCTAAATCTGGGATGATCACATTCTGAATTGCATTTTGAACTTCATCAAAATTATTAAACTGAGGATATTTAGTGGTTGGCTCGGCAATATAATCCATCAATGCCTTTAAGTGTGGCCCTGACATATAGTCGCGGTAATAAGCATTTTTAATCAATCCAACAAACTGCAAATGACAAACCTGACAAGTGTTTACAATTTTTCTCATCCGCCACAAAATACCCTCTAGGCGAATGAGAGGAAAAAGAAGGGCATCATAGGTTTGAACGATGTAAAATGTTGGATTTTCCTCTGAAATTTTTCGCAATTTTTGTAAATAATCTTGGACATCACTTTTTGATCTTAAATTCCATATAGCACTATTTATTTTTTTTATCAGTTCGAGTTCATCTAGTGTGGCAATATTTCTTTCATTTTTTTTAATCTCACTTTTGGCATCTACAGTCGTCGCTTTTTGCGAAGGTGAAGCAAAGTTTTGAAATTGATATTTGAAAAATAAAATTGTTGCAAAAACGGCAACCGTAATAAAGATAAAACCTTTGGTATTTTTCACTGTTGCTCCCCTAACTAAACAATTAATTGCGATTGATTTGTCGAGCAATTGTATCTACGATCAAAATCATTGGCAAAACAACTTTTGGAATTTTCTCATATTAAAACTTTTTTACGATTAATTATAATTTATTTCTTAGTATTAGGTGGAGTCTTTCCTTTTCTAAGAAGCCTGACCAAACCAGTTAAGTATAATATTGCCTCCCTGCTCAATGAAAATCATCCTTTAATTTTAGAGTATGAAGAGTATAAAAAACATTTTGCGGATGAAAATCAAAATTATTTATTGATCTCTACTAAAGATAGATCAGTACTAAGTAACGAAAAAATTAAAATACTTCTCGATCATGTTGATCATTATTTTCGATTTGCCACTCATTTAAAAAGTATTTTTGGCCTTAACTCTGCGGAGCATCTGAATTTTAAAGATAATCAGTTTTTTTTCCAAGGTTTTACCAATGATCAAAATATTTTATCGGCTAAAGGCACGACCGAACTCCATCATCCTTTTTGGAAAAATCATTTAATTTCAACTGAAAGGGACTGGTTATTTTTCACCTTTAACTACACCGAGAATAATACCCCAGAAGATATCGACTATTTACTGCAGTATAAATCTCACTTGGAAAACCAATATCCCTATTTAGAGGTGAGTATCTTAGGGGTTAAGGTCTTACAATATTTATTATTAAAAGAGATTCAACGATCGCAAAATATCGTCATGCCTTTATTATTACTTCTGCTTTTTCTATTTATGGCAATTTGTTTTAGGTCCCTGATTGCCAATCTTCTGTTTTTTCTCA
>JBIKWR010000071.1:0-14072 GCA_044356225.1 Bacteriovoracaceae bacterium
CGGCACGTTCCAGAAATCGTCTCCTTTCACCTGAAGAAAAAGCTTCAATTGCTAAATTTCCTAAACAATAACTTAGTTGATTCAGAGACTCTTGGCTAAGCAAGAGTCTCTGAATATCAATTGTTAGAATTCCATTTTTATCAAAATTGTATTGTAAAGATCTAATATTTTTCTTACCATTTTTATCAACCATCGAATTTTTTACGGGAAGTAAAATCTCATGGTTTAGTACTTCGTACTTAACCTAAGCCAAGGATGTTGAATGTTAAGAAAATGGAATTTCGTCTTTTTTTCAACTTGTCTACTTTCACTTTTTTCCGCTCATTCTTTACTGGCCAGTCAAACTCCAGTATCAGTCATGACCTACAATTTAGAAAATTTGTTTGATACCACTCATGATGAAGGCAAAAATGATTGGGACTACTTACCTCTTGACGTGAAAAAAGCGGATGCCTTTATTCTCTCCTATTGCCAATCTCACAAAGTGCCAGAACGCCGTAAAACTTGTTTGGAAATGGATTGGAATTCCAGTACGCTGAGAAAAAAAATCTTAAACTTGGCCAGTGTCGTAAAAACGTTCAATTCGGGTAATGGCCCAGATATTCTAGTCGTCCAAGAAGTTGAAAATCTCAGTGTGCTAAAAAAGTTTAATGAATGGGGACAACTGGGTTTTAAAGAAGTCATTTTGCTTGAAGGTCCAGATTCCCGGGGAATTGATGTGGGCATTCTGAGTAAATACCCTTTAGATGGACGACCCATTGGGCATGAAATTGATTTCACTGATTTAAAAGCCCAAGGTTATAAAGTTAAAGACACCAGACTCATTTTAGAGGCGACATTTAATGTGGAAGGTAAAAAACTAACGATTTTTGCCAATCATTGGCCAAGTCAAGCCAATATCGATCAAGCACGGTTAGAAGCTGCCAAAACCCTTTGGAACGTGGCCAAATTGCGTTCTGATTCAGCGATTATAGCGCTGGGAGATTTTAATACCGCCGAGTCCGATAACCCGCATGGAATTAATACTTTTATTGCCAATAAAAATAAATCTCATTCGTTTTTAGACACGCAAGTTGAAAGTAAAAAAAATCTTCCAGGGACTCATTGGTACCAGGGAACATGGGATCATCTCGATCGCATTTTTTTAGCGCGTAATAGTGTCGATTCCAAAGTTGCTGCTGGAAATTGCCAAAACGATTTCTGTGTCACTCCTGATTGGTCTAGTTTTAAAGTCATTAAGCCTAGTTTTGTGTTAACAGATGCCTATTGGAAAAATCCTGCTACAGGGAAAGCCGAATTGGCGATAGGTGTTCCAAAACGGTTTGACTATAAAACCGGAGAAGGGTACTCAGACCATCTAGCTGCCGTTTTAGAGGTTAATTTGTGGTAAAAAAATTTTTTTTGGTTTTATCTTGCTTTTTGTTTGTCAGTATTTTTGCTTGTGAAAATCATGCCAATAATTATCCCGATCTTTGGTGGCAAGAAGTACCAACGGATCAGGTAAAACCCTGGGAAGTTCCTCCGCAAGCAGGTGTTAAAGGGCAATCCGTCGTTTTATCAAAACGCCATGAACTAGGAGTTTTTTCTAACTTAGCGGAGTCGATCTTCACTCTCGATGGGGAAACTTATGGATCAATTGAAGGTCTATGGCAGATGATGAAATATCCTGATCCGCAAGATCTAACAGATCCACGACATCTGCTCAGTGGCCATACACTGACGAGAGATCAGGTGAAAAAGTTAGCGGGGTTTGAGGCGAAAAGAGCGGGAGATTTTGCCAATGAGATAAATCAAAAAGCTGGAATTGATTGGATTTCCTATAAGGGTATAAGATTTAATTATAAAGACTTAAACGAGGGATCTGAATTTCATTTTCAGTTAATGGTTAGAGCGATGCGCCAAAAAGTTAATCAAAATACTGACATAAAATTTTTGTTAAAAAAAACATCAGGTTTAAGGTTAATGGCCGATCATAGAATTGATGCAAAAAGTCCTCAGGCTTATTTTTATCACGATATTTATATGGCGATTCGTTCTGAACTCTAAAGTTTTTTATGACCATTAATAAAATAGATTTAAAAAAGAAACTCTCAGTGGATGCTTATTATGTCACCCAAGAAAAAGGAACCGAAATGCCTTTTTCGGGAGAGTACAATAATTTTTGGCAAGCAGGTGCCTATCATTGTATTTGTTGTGAGGCCCCATTGTTTTTTTCAGATGCTAAATTTGATGCTGGATGTGGCTGGCCTAGTTTTTTTCAAGTTCATCCCGAGGAGAATATTCGCTACGAACTTGACCACTCTCTAGCACCACGTATTCGCATGGAGTGCCTATGCAATAAATGTGGCGCTCATCTAGGTCATGTATTTGATGATGGGCCAGCACCCACCGGAAAAAGATATTGTATGAATTCAGTCGCCTTATCTTTTAAAAAATAAAAGGAAATTAATTTTGCGTTGATTAGGAAGTCTGTCTTATGATGGAATGGTATGACTTTGTCTTTGGCCAATTTATCGGACTTTTTTACTCGCGGATTTATTCTCATACCTAATTTTTTTGATGCTCAAGAGATTCAAGTTGTCAGTGAGGCTTTTGATCGACTTTATCAAACCGCCAAAAAATTAAATGAAACCACGATCATGCAAGGGACCCAGTTTGTGATTGAAAAAAATCGCCTGCAAAGAATTGTTTGGTGTGAGGGGATGGAGCCAGGTTTGGCCACTATTTCCACCCATCCTAAAGTCACTTCGATTGTCAGCAATCTCTTGGCCTCGGTAGAGATCATTCAACTCTTAAGCCAGGCCCATTATAAAAATCCTGGCGATCTGGTGGAGTTTAAGTGGCACCAAGATAGTGTTCACCGCAGGGCCGGCACCGAGCTTTGGAGTGATGTAAATGGCAAAGGTAGTTTTGTGCAAACGTTGATGTTAGTGGATCATATGGGAAAAAGTAATGGCGCTTTAAAAGTGTTGGAAGGCAGTTTAGAATTAGGACATTTAAGTGAGAAGTCGCCAGAGGAATTAGAAAAAATGTCGCGATTTTTTAAAGAAGTGGAAATTCATGGAGAGGCCGGAACCATGTTGTTTTTTCATCCTTATCTTATTCATTCATCGCTGAGTAATCATTCTCAGAAATCCCGAAGGGTTTTTATTAATGGCTACGCTTCCCCAGGTGCCAATCGACGCGTCTATCCTGGAAGTGGATTAGGCAAAGTGATTACCAGTCTTCATGAATAATCAAAATCTTTTTACCCAAATCGCTCACTTTAAAATGATCCCTTTGGCGGGGGATGCTTCTTCGCGAAGATATACACGATTGATTCCTCCAACGAATCAAAAGTCTCTAATCTTATGTGAAGATGAATCGATCATTAATGAAAAATTTCCTTTTGCGGTGATCAGTGAGATTTTTTTTAAACATCATATTCATGTCCCACAAGTTTTGGCGATCGATGCTAAAAATCATCGGTATCTACAAGAAGATGTTGGGGATGTTTCGTTAAATGACATCAAAGGCAAAAAGCAAAGGCTTAAATTTTACCTGGAAGCGACTAAAAATATTGTTAAGATTCAAAAAATTCAATTGCATCAATACGCAGAGGCCCCTTTTAATCATCTTTTTTTTGATAAAGAAAAATATGCTTTTGAATTCCAGATGAGTCAGACTTATCTGGTGGAAAAACTTTTGGGCCTGGTCATGCCAGCGGAGGTAAAAAGTTTCTTTGCGCAAATTTCAACTCTTTTAAGTGCTACAGCGATGGTTTTATGTCATCGCGATTATCATGGTCGCAATATTTATATTCATGAACAACAAGTCTTTTTGATCGATTTTCAAGATGCTAGGTTTGGGCCGATTACTTATGACTTAGTTTCACTCTTAGAAGATTGTTATGTGGCCGAAGATGAAGAATTTCAAGAGATCAGAAAAATATGCCAAGAGCAGTTTTGCCAGGATTTTAAAATAGCAAAAAATCATTTTTTGTATCTTTATGAAATTAGTAAAATTCAGCGAATTTTTAAGGCCTGCGGCAGTTTTGCCTTTCTTTATAGTGAAAAAAAGAAACCACAGTATTTACCCTACTTGCCTTTAGCATTGGATAGATTAATTCAAAGCTGTGAAGCTAAAATCATCAATCCATTAAAGGGAACCAAAGAGGCCCAAGATTTTTTAATCCGACTGCGGCAAAATCTCAAACAGCTGCTCGGTCTTTAAGGGATTTTTAAATTCAATCCCGGCGCGAAAAGAAATCGGCCCATTTTTGGCGGTAAAATTGCGTATGTAGATAATTTTTCCCATGGTGTTTTGTAAATCCATATGGGCATCAATTTTATGAAATTGCCATTCATCACCTTTTTGAAATGACTTTGCTAGAGCGGCAGGAATATTGATGGCAATGCCCGATGCCGATAAATCTAGCACCGGTAAATCCATCATTTTATCTTTAAAAGTAAAATAGGCCTTAGGCATTTTTTTTGATTCGGGTGAAAAAAAGAGGCGAGAGTTTCTGCGATTTATTCGCATCATAATTTTTTCTGGTAGATCAACAATCACCAACGATTGATAATGGTTTACTCCCAGAGCAGAAAAAAGCATGTTCAATTTTGCACATCGAAAGTAACAGGCGATTTGGGCATTCAAGGTTTCACGTGGTTGAGTGTTAAACTGAAAGGTGATGGTGGGTTTGCTATTTTGGATTTTTACTGATCGCACATGCGCCTTGAGAGAGTTTTTCTTTTCATTTTGCCAAATATCAAATTCAACTTGCTCTTGATCGGCCAGTAGAAAAAGACGTTCAATTTCGTTTTGAGAATTAAGATAACGTAACCCCATTAAATCGGGAAATCGAAAAAATGGCAGCGAGACAATTTTTTGCAGTTTTTCCACCATCTCATGAACATCAAAGGGTTTGGATAAATGATCATTGAGGTAATGATCTTTTTTATTTAATCCCATTTTATCAATCTCTTTTTCACTTAAAGTACTCAGATAAAAAAAGGGAAGATTACGATTTTTTAAATTAAACTGATAAAGTTGTTCACTCTCATGATGGGGTAAATGGTAATCACAAATGATCAATGAGATATCTTCATGTTGTAAGAGTGACTCGATGGCGGAAATGGCCTTTTGATGACAAAGCGCTTTGATCGCTAACAAGTCACTAAAAATAGCTTGAAAAACTTCTAGGGTAGATAACTCGTGATCGACGACTAAAACTTTCATCACAGTTTCGTTTGGTTAGTGAGAGTAGGAAAGAATAAATTTTACCAAGAATAATGAGTTATTGGTAGCTATTGGCCTCAGCGCATTTCGCGGAATTTAGCTCGTCACATGTCTCATTGTTGACTAAATCAATCACCTGGGGACTCGAGCAGTCACAAGCTTTAGTGTAGGGTATGCCTCCCATTTGGAAAACCGATGATTCAGGGACCAGTACTGTGCGCCACAAAGGATTAGGATTTGAGCTTGCAATTTCCAAAACACCTCGAAGCTCTTCAAAAAAGTATCCTTGAATGAGAACCGCTTTTACTTGATTAAAATACTTGGTGACCAGATTGACGGCGGCGGGAGCATCCTTGGCCGGATAACTGGGATTCGCGGCCAGAGCAAAAACTGAGTTAGACTGATCGACAATCTCACCTAAAATTGGCGCCATAATTGTGTTCGTACTAAGAATATGTTTATAAAAGTATTTTATGTGTGGAGTCGTAAGAGGGAGAGCGACAGTATTAGCAATAGATAGAGTTTTGATATCAGCGAGAAATCGTCTTCCCAGAGATGCATAAATACCAAAATTCCCCCATTGGTTAGCATTGATATTAAGATTGGGATTAAAAATGCCATCATTAAAAATATTTTTTGAAACCACCGTCATTGATTTATCCATCATTTGGATTTTTCCGCGATAAAGTGTCACAATATCAAACCGGTTAAATCCCTGCATTTTATCTCCCAATAAAGTGGGGTCAATCGAGGTGTGGACTAAAAAATCGTGAACCGAAGGTGTTCCAGCAGTAGGACTAGCGATGACGGATTCATTACCTAATTTAATCGCCCAATGAGGGGCAGGAAAACTATTATTAATGATAAAGCGCACATATCCTTCTTGTAACGTAACACTCAAGTGAACAGTGTTATCTTCTTTTAATTCATAATTATTGATGATGACTTTGGTTGCTGGGCCCATTAGCATGGAAAAGTCAAAAGAGTGATTGCCATCGGTAAGTTTTTTGAACTTAATCAGGGCATGAGCTATATTTTGATTTTCCGTTTGGATCACATCGTTTCGGTAAACATTCTCGACTGAACCTGGAGTCAAATTGAGTTCATTGGTATTGGCGGTAGCACAAGAATCATCATCGGTATTGAGATTGGTTCTGGTATTTTTTCCTGTTCCAGCATTAAAGATGACCGCAGTCGCACCTGCGGTACCGATAGGAACAGAGGCGAGACTTCCCACCGCTTTTTGATAGGTGCAATTATTATTCGCCTCAAAATGGATACTTCCCATTTGTTTAGGAGCGAGTTGATCATTCACATTGTAATAAAAACCCGTAATCACACCTTTAGTCTTTTCAACGTTGAGCCATTGGCAGATAAACCAAATGGATCGATTATGGATGACCACATCAGGATTGTTCCCTGGTGGTATCGGTGGTTGATCATATGGACTTATGAGATCAGTTATTGGTGAGAGGAGTTGAAAAACTTTTTTGAAATTTGTGATATCATCAGTTGGATTAAACTTCTCATCAACGAGCATACAAAAGGGCACGATTTCTGGAGGGATTGATCCAAAATATAAATCACTATTCATGATGGTTTTTAACGAGGCGAGAGCATTGGTTAAACTGCTATCTTTTTTTTCTTCATTCATTTTTTGAATAATATATCTAGAATTGGTGTCCATCGCCTGTTGCATATAGGTGACCAGCCCGGCCGCCACAATGGCAACAAAAGTGGAAATGGCAAAAGCCGCCGATCCTGTTTGTTGTCGTAAAAGTGTCGTAAATTTTTTCATAAAAAATCCTTTTTCGATCATTAACTTAATAGACTAGACCTAGAGCACGATTATAGTTTCCGGTATACATAACCCGAGTGATTATAAATTGTTCTTTATTGGTTAGCGTAGGGTTCGAGATAATTAAAAAATAAACCAGCAAAGCATGATCATCATAGGGTTGATTACTGGCGGAGATGGAGATGGTGGGATAATTTTTAGTGCCTTTAGCCGCGATATTGTCACAAGGGCCAAGTGCATTACTTCCAAAGCCATTAAAACACCATTCAAAATCAGCAACATTCAGAAAGCGTAAAACATTGCCATTAAAATCGGTTCTCGTTAAACAAGTAATACCTCCACAGGCGGTGCCAGCAGCATCAAAACTCCAAGATATGGTTTGTTCAGTAACTCCGGCAGCAGACTGATAATCGATAATTAAGTTAAATTGGGTATCACTAATTTTTGTCAATGTGACAGCGTGATGTAAATCTTTTTTTAAGCGATCCAAAACCGTCATATAGTTTGTCATATCGTTGTGGCGACCGGAGCTTGATTTCTCAGCGTTGCCTTTGAGTAAAATCACATCTAAGGAAAGCACCATGACAATCGCTAAGACACCCATTCCCACCATGAGTTCAGTGAGAGTAAAACCATCGTGAAAGTGTTTACGGTTATTTTTCATTAATAATTTTTTTATAAACTCGGAATGGTGATCGTCCATTTCACGGTTTCAGTTACTCCATTAAAACGTTCATATGTAATTTCGGTAGATACATATATATCATAATCATCAATTTCATGGGCGAAGGGCATTACCGAAGAAAATCCAGTAAAGGCGTTAGGATCTCTAAAATAGATAAAGACTTGAATCGCAGGTTTCGGTCCTATACCAGGAACAGGATTAAAATAGAGTTCACCATTTTCCCAATTTTCAAGCCATGATTCTTCCGGCCCAAAACTGGAATTGACTCCAACACTTTGCCCGCTGGTATCATAGCCGGTGGAGATGAGAAAACCATAAATGTCGGGCACAGATTGATAATTGTTTATTTTGTCATAGAGAGCGGTTCTTCCTTGAGCGGCATAAGAAGCGGTAATATTTTCGGCAATACTTTGGGCGATATATTTTCGGTGTAAGGCGACGACATTTTTGCGATCGAGTTCCGTAGCGGTCATAACGGCATAGGCCGACATGGTGACAAAAAATCCCGATAGCATCGCCTCGAGGATGGTTCCACCGATTTGATTTTTAATTAAACGCAAAAAACTGATGGCCAACAACCAAAAACCCCCTCAATAAATCAAGCTTCTTTTTATTATAGGACCAAAGGGCCATTTAAAGGGGTTTCGGTAAAATGGTGAAAAATGCTGAGGAAGTGTTTGTTTTATATAAGATTTAAGTATGCCCAAGAAGAGTTCTAAGTGAGATAAATCTTGGTCTCAATTTAAGAGATTAAAAACTGCCTACTCTAATTGCAATAGATCAGTTTTCAACACCTTGGATAAAGAACTAAAGCTTAAGTGGTCGGATGCTCCAGTTTCATTTTATAACCGATACCGCGAACGGTTTCGATCAAGTCATCTTTAAGTTTTTGCCTTAACTGGAGAACATGGGTATCGACCGTTCGCGTGCTGGGAAAGTTTTCAAAACCCCAAACCTTATTGAGTATTTCATCGCGGGAAAAAACTTTTCCGGGGACGGAAATCAACAGCGATAAAAAATCAAATTCCATTTTGGTCAGTTCGACTGGATGGCCTTCAAATGTCACTTGTCGTTGTTCCAGATCCACATGAATTCCGTGCGCCTGGATGAATTTTTTTTCTTCGTGTGATTGCTGAGCGAGCAAACTATTTTCCGCAAATCGTAACTGCACTCTGATTCTCGCCAAGAGCTCGCGTGGTTCAAAGGGTTTGGTCATATAGTCATGAGCACCGGATTCGAGACCGATCACTTTGTCGATTAACTCTGTTCGGGCGGTGAGCATGATCACCGGAATAAAATTTTTTTTATCGCGCAAATCCTTTAACAGATCAATCCCTTGGCCATCGGGAAGTTTCCAATCGAGAATGATCAGTTTCAAGTCGGGGTGCAGTTTTTGTTCGGCCTCAAAAAGAGTTTTAACCCACACTACTGCATAGCCTTCATCTTTTAAAAATTGTTGTAGTGATGCGCCTAAGTTTAAATCATCTTCAATCAGCATTAAATTTTCCATATTTTTTCCCCTAAAATAATTTGAAAACGAGTGGGTGAAGGCAAAAAGCGAAGTTCACCCCCCATTTCTTCTATAATTTTTTTAACTATATTTAGTCCCAGCCCAGTTCCGGTGGATTTTGATCCCTTGATAAATTCATGGCACATCTCATCCAGTTTGGAAAATTCACATTCACCTTGATCCATAACCTCAAAAACTAAACTCTGATGATGTTCCTTAAAGGAAAAAATTACGGGCGGTTTGCCGTGATTAAAAGCATTGTCGATTAAGTTTTTTAAGGAGATACCAAACCAATATCGATCTAATTTCACGGGGCGATCGTTGGCCAAAAACTGCGTTTCTAATGATTGATAATTATCGCCCATATCGGAAAAAAAATCTTTTAAATACTCATGAATTGAGGGCAAGTTATCGGGAATAAAATTAATTAACTGATTTTGATGAGAAGTTTTTAAATAGTTTCGACTCATTTCGGTTAAACGTTGGAGTCGATAAACATCGCTGGCGATTCTTAAAAGTTGTTCTTGAGTTTCATGGGGAAGATATTGTTGATGGCGATTGAGTTGTTCAAGGTTAATCATCATACTGGTTACGGGTGTTCGAAACTCATGAGTGAGAACTTGCAAGGCCAAACGTTTTTGTTCTTCTTCTTTTTTCTGCGCTTTGATGCGGATGAGCAGCATCACTACTAGAATGGTGGTGACAAAAATAGACCCAAAAAATAGTAAAGATCCAGAATTTGAAGCGAGTTGAAAAAGTTTACGGGGAGTGTATCTCCAACAAATCATCCCATCTTGAAAATTACAATTGGCCTCTCGATAAAAAGGTTCTGCTTGATAATCAGTATTTTTTAAAAAATCAGAAAGATGTGCTCTGGGAAATATCTGGTATTCATAAAGTCCTCTCGAGGCGGGAAATAAAACTCGTAATAATAAAAACTGATCGGTGAGGAGAGTATTTTCGCTGTTACTGATCGCTACTAACTCATGACTCTTTAATGTTGATAAAAGATAGAGTTCAGGATTTTTTGAGTCTTTCAAAAATTGCTGAAAGTGGGACAATTCCGAGGTGTGCATATAACGGAGGTTTTCATTTAAAAATGTTTTTGATTGATACTCTCGGCGACCAGTGAGGTAGGCCAGATAGGGATAGCTATTTAGCGAGGGATGCATATAAGGAGGTTGGGAGAAAAAATTGATCGGTAACCTGGCCCGCAGTCCACAGCGAAACTCTTCCCAAATCCATGTTTTTTCAAACTGATCAAACAACTGGGTGCGATTTATATTTTTAAAACAATCGCGACCACTGCTATAGAGTGCTTGTTGGGTTTTGGTGGAAAGTTGCTGGTCATTGTGCCCTTGGTGCCCTTGTTGTCCTTGATTGGGTGGTAAAAAGGAAGTTAAGGGAAACATTAATTCCATTAAATCTTGAGTGTAATAGAGCCCTCGAAGATTGAGATTAGAGGAGGGGATAAACTGATGAAGAAATTCTTGTTTGAGTTTTTTTACTTTTTCTAAATCAGTTTGATCAAACTGATAATTTCCATCTAAAATAATGGTGTGATAACCAGTGAACATGGCCAAAACCAGGGTGGATAAAATAAGTGAAAGATGGGCGATCAATAGCGTTCACTCCTCAAGCTAGATGGCAAAGAATATCATGCATTTATCAAGGGATTTCCATAACAATGTCGGCCAAGGGTTAAATTAAGTGAATAACGCGCAGAATTAAAGGCTGTTTTTCGGTCTAGCTAATAACCCAGCATAAATTCCATAGACTAAAAAACAGAGTAGCAAACTAAAGATATAAGGTGATGGAAAATTAAAAACGTATTCGGATATAGGCATCGCGACCACCCCGATAATTAAAACTAAAAAGGCCTCTTTCGGTCCTCCCAGCTTGGTCCAAAGACCTAGGATAGTAATGGTGAAAATTCCAGCACTGCCAAAACTAGAAGCGATTTCTAAGAGTTCATAAATGGATTCACCTAAAGATGATAAAAAATAGGCCGCCAATCCAGATAACACCACTAACACGCGAGACATCAGTAATTGTTTTTTGGTATCGACAATTTTAAGTTTTGGGATGAGAAAATTGCGACCAATTAAGGCACTCACCGAGAGCAAAATGCTATCGATAGTAGCGAGCAAAGCTGAAATGAGTGCCCCAGCAAAAATACCCATCGCCATGGGATGAAGATAAAGCGCGGCCAAATCGATCAGAAAATTTTCACTGCCATCGGCTTGCGGCATAATTTGTGGACCAATAAATCCCAAAAAAACTGGGATCGATCCCAACAACATATAAATCACTCCGCCAATAAAACATGAGCGAATGGCAATTTTTTTACTATGAGCTGCAAAGAGGCGGGAAACAATTTCTTGCGCCACTAGAGAACCAACAATGGGAATGGCCAAACGATCAAGTCTTTCCCACCAGGATTCCTCCGGAAGCAAAAACTGCCAGCGCTGTGATGATTGTTGCGCCAATAGATCAGTCAAAGGAGGAGTTTGAGATAATACCACCACTAAAATAAGCACTAAACCAATGGCGATCACTGCGCCTTGAATGACATCGGTGATCATGTCTCCTACCAGGCCTCCAAGGAGGGTATAAGCAACCACAAAGATCAGCCCTATGCGAACCGATGTGACCAAGTCAATGGAAGTGGTAGCATTGATAATATGACCAAAGGCGCGTAGTTGGGCCGCTCCCCAAATAAGCGAGGTGATGGCCATGAGAATAACGGATAACTGCTCTACCTTTTCGCCAAATCGTTCGCGGTAAAAATCCGCCAACGTCATGCGCGAATGATTCCAAAGTTTAGGAGCAATTAGCAGACCGGATAAAAAAAGACAAAGACCATATCCGATAGGATCGGCGCGACTCCCACTCAGTCCTTCTTTGAAAACCGCCGCCGAAGATCCAATGCAAGTTTCCGCTCCAAACCATGTGGCAAAAAGTGAAATGGAAACAACTCCCACTGAAAACTGTCTACCGGCCACCAAATAATCACTTTGGTTTTTAATTTTCTTAGAAATAATTAAGCAAACAATTAATTGTAATAATAAATATCCAATCAGGGTTGTCATAGTCATCGACAGATCACTGAGGTGCCGTGGTCGTTAATCGTGGATCATCTTTGAGTAATAAATAAAAATCACAAAGATGAGGATAGTGTTTTTTCCATTCAATGACATTTCTAAAACTGACCCAATCCAGAGTACAAAAAAGCCAATCTTTGATCAGTGCATTTTCTGCTTGGATCTCTTTTTGTTCGCCTAGTTTATTTTTTTGAAAAGATTGATCGAAATAAGTTAAGAGTTGTTGTATGCGTTCTAAATGATTAAGTGAAAACTGTTTTTGATCATCAGGATCTACCGCGAATTTTCGCAATTGGTAGATTTGAATACAAGCATCGGTCAGTTCATTGATCAGTACAATTTCTTTTTCGAGCGATAAGGGCATGACCGTAGCAGTGAGGTATTTATAGATCAATAAGGAGTCCCAGATAATCTGATGGCCGTCGATCAACAGTGGAATTTTAAGAATAGGAGATAATGATTTGACTCGCTGACGATCTTTGGCACTAAAAATATCAATTGGAGTAAAAACATAAGACCGGTCGGTCAAGAGCAATCGAATTCGTCTAACGTACGGTGAAGTTTTTGATCCTAATAGTTCCATTCTTAATCCAGTTTTAGCACAATCTAATATTTAATCTTTCTCCTGAAAAGCGATATCTCTTCAAACTTGAAAATTCTTTTAACATGTCTGAAAAAGAAACGAATGATTGAAGGAAAAATTTTAATATTAATGTAAAATAACGAAAGCAATTCATTAAACATATGGCCGGTCAGACTAGGGAGGATCGATGGAGTTCTAGTTGGTAGTTTTTTTTAAGAAGTGCATTACCGCTAGATTGCGCTTTAGGTTGAATTCCCCACCACACTCCGCTGGTCCCGCCAGTGGCCCAACCACCAGGCCAAACTGAGCGGGCCCTAAGCCAAATTTTCATTTTTTAACTTCGAAGCGAAGTCAGATTTTATTTCAAAATATTTTGCAGAAGTTTTTTTTATCGTGAGTGCTGGGTAACTAAGGCCCATCGCCTGGCCCTTTGAGTGGGCCGCTATGGGCTTGTTCGTGGCAGTAGTTTTTCAGAAGTGCATTACCGCAAAATTGTGTTTTGGCCAGAATTCCCCACCACACTCCGCTGGTCCCGCCAGTGGCCCAACCACAGGGCCAAACTGAGTGGGCCCTAAGCCAAATTTTCTTTTTTTAACTTCGAAGCGAAGTCATCATTTTTTTATAAAATATTTTGCAGAAGATTTTATCGTGAGTGCTGGCCCGCTATGAATATATTCTTGGTAATATTTTTTTAAACAAGTGCATCACCACAAGATTGCGCCCTAACACGAATTTCCCCACCACACTCCGCTGGTCCCGCCAGTGGCCCAACCACAGGGCCAAACTGAGCGGGCCCTAAGCCAAATTTTCTTTTTTTAACTTCGAAGCGAAGTCAGATTTTTTTTCAAAATATTTTGCAGAAGTTTTTTTATCGTGAGTCCTGAGTAACTAAGGCCCATCGCCTGGCCCTTTGAGTGGGCCGCTATGGGCTTGTTCGTGGTAGTAGTTTTGAAGAAGTACATTACGCAAAATTGTGCTTTTGCCAGAATTCCCAACCACACTCCGCTGGTCCCGCCAGTGGCCCAACCACCGGGCCAAACTGAGCGGGCCCTAAGCCAAATTTTCTTTTTTTAACTTCGAAGCGAAGTCATCATTTTTTTATAAAATATTTTGCAGAAGTTTTTTTTATCGTGAGTGTTGGGCCGCTACGAACATGTTCGTGGCAGTAGTTT
>JBIKWR010000072.1:0-14062 GCA_044356225.1 Bacteriovoracaceae bacterium
ATATGGTGAAACTGCCCTTGAACCGGGATTGGCAGAAAGATGGGAAGTTTCTCCCGATGGACTTTCGGTTACTTTTTTCTTGCGCAAAGGAGTGAAGTTTCATCAAACCGAATTTTTTACTCCCACCAGAGATTTTAATGCTGATGACGTGCTTTTTTCTTTTAATCGCCAAAGATTAAAAGACCATCCTTTTCATCCAGTGAGTGGTGGTAATTACGAATATTTTAATTCGATGGATATGGGAACGATCATTAAAGACATCGTTAAAGTTGATGACTACCAAGTCGTGTTTAAGTTAGGTCAAAAAGATGCCCCATTCTTGGCCAATATGGGAATGGATTTCACCGCCATTTTATCTCAAGAATACGCCAATCAGTTAATGGCCCAAGGGAAAGCTGAACAAATTGACCAACAACCAATTGGAACCGGTCCTTTTATTCTTAAAAGTTACGCGAAAGACACCATGATTCGATATGAGAGTCACGAGCAATACTACGATGGAGCACCTGCCATCAAGAAAATGGTGTTTGCCATTACTCCCGATGCTTCAGTTAGGTACCAAAAATTAAAAGCCGGTGAATGTCATTTTATCAATGAACCAGCGCCCGCGGATCTAGCTGCGATGAAAACCGACAATCAATTACAAGTCATGTCTCAAGAAGGCCTGAATGTTGGCTATTTGGCGATGAATACTGAAAAGGCCCCTTTCAACAATAAGTTAGTCCGCAAGGCGATCAATCATGCCTTAAATCGGCCAAGTTATATTGAGGCCATTTATTTAGGAAATGCCGTGGTCGCAAAAAATCCAATTCCTCCGACCATGTGGAGTTATGAAAAAAACCAAGTAGATTACGATTTTAACATTGAAACTGCTAAAAAACTTTTAGCTGAAGCTGGATTTCCCAATGGCTTTAAAACCCAACTTTGGACCCTGCCAGTTTCGCGTCCGTATAACCCCAACGGAAAAAAAATGGGCGAAATGATGCAAGCCGATTTGGCGAAAGTAGGCATCGATGTGACTTTAGTGACTTTTGACTGGCCAACTTATTTAGCAAAATCACGTAAAGGCGAACATGATTTAATTCAATTGGGATGGACTGGAGATAATGGCGATCCAGATAACTTTCTCAATGTATTATTAGGATGTACTGCCGTTACTAGCGGGTCTAATGTTTCTCGTTGGTGTGATCAGGCATTTAATGACTTGATCGATCAGGCCAAACAATTAAGTGATTTTGCGGTGAGAACATCTCTTTATGAACAAGCACAAAGAGTGTTTAAAGATGAAGCTCCTTGGGTAACTTTGGCGCATTCTGTAGTTCATAAGGCGATGAGTGCAAAAGTTCAGGGTTATAAAATTAATCCTTTTGGCCAAGATATTTTTACCAAGGTTACATTAAGTAAATAAATTTTTTAGGAATTAATTTAGGAATTATAATGTATGGCCAAATACGTTTTACATAAACTGTTACAATTGTTACCAACGTTATTTGGCATATCTCTTTTTGCCTTTATTTTAATCCGACTTGTCCCGGGCGATCCGGTGATGGTGCTATTAGGTGAGCGTGGTGCCGACCCCGCCACCTATGCCGAAATGAATCGTAATCTAGGATTAGATAAACCTTTGTTACAACAATATTTTATTTATATTACCAATGCGATGAAAGGCGATTTAGGAACTTCCATAATTTCTAAACAACCCGTGCTGAAAGAATTTATGGATCGATTTCCCGCTACCTTAGAGCTGGGTATGCTGGCAATGTTTTGGGCAATTCTCTTTGGAATTCCTTTTGGAGTGATAGCTGCCGCCAAAAGAAATTCACCACTGGATTACTCTTTTATGGGTATCTCATTAGTGGGTTATTCAATGCCCATTTTTTGGTGGGGACTTATTTTAATCATTATTTTTTCTGTGCAATTAGGTATCACACCTGTCTCGGGGAGAATGAGTGTGATCTATGATGTGACCCCAATCACTGGCCTAATGCTGATCGACACTTGGCTTCGAGGTGAAGGTTGGTCAGCATTTTCAAATGCTTTATCCCATATGATTTTACCTTCGATTGCCATGGGGACTATTCCCATGGCGGTGATTGCTCGCATGACTCGCAGTAGTATGCTCGAAGTCTTAGGTGAAGATTATATTCGAACTGCCAAATCAAAAGGTTTATCCGAAAAAGTGATCGTCGTTAAACATGCTCTCAGAAATGCCTTGGTTCCCATTATCACGGTTATTGGACTGATGTTTGGCTCACTCATCACAGGAGCGATCTTAACAGAAACCATTTTTTCCTGGCCGGGAATCGGTAAATGGATTGTTGCCTCTGTGACGTCAAGAGATTATCCCGTTATTCAAGGCGGAATTTTATTGATTGGAACAATGATCGTTATATTAAATATTATCGTCGATTTGTCCTATGGGTTGGTCAATCCGAGAATTAGAGATCAACATTCAGGAGCTTTGAAATAATGAAGGCCTTTCCCCTCTTTGATCTTTCAATGTGGAAAAGATTTGCTAAAAATCGCAGTGCCATCGTAGGTCTGGTGGTTATTTCTCTATTTGTCGTCCTGGCACTTTTACCAGGAATCCTTGCCCCCCATCGTCCTGATCATCTCTATCCAGGTCAGTTGCGCTTAAATCCTTTTTGGGGTTTAGGTGGAAGTTTTGAATTTCCCTTAGGTACTGATGATGTGGGTCGAGATTTATTTTCACGACTCATTTATGGAGCGCGTGTTTCATTAGGGGTAGGTTTTTTCGTCGTGCTGATCTCGACTTTTTTAGGAACGATCCTTGGTTTACTGGCCGGTTATTTTTCGGGATTTATTGATCGCATGATTATGAGACTGGTGGACATTATCATGGCACTGCCCAGTATTTTGTTGGCGATTGTGGTGGTTTCTATTTTGGGGCCTGGACTTAATAATGCTGTTATTGCCGTTTCCATTGTAGCTATTCCCAATTTTATTCGGATTGTTCGTGCTTCGGTGATTGCTGAAAAATCCAAGGACTATGTAGGAGCTGCTCAAAGTTTAGGAGCAGGACATTTTAGAATTTTAGTACTCAATATTTTTCCTAATTGTTTAGCGCCCCTGATTGTCCAGGCCACTCTCGCCTTTAGTGATGGCATTCTAAACACCGCCGCTTTAGGATTTTTAGGGCTCGGTGCTCAACCTCCAACGGCAGAATGGGGAACCATGCTCGCTGATGCTAGACCTTTTATTGAAAGTTCTCCTTGGCTCGTGACCTTTCCCGGAATCTGTATTTTGCTGGTGGTTTTAGGATTTAATCTTATGGGTGATGGACTTCGCGATGCCTTGGATCCAAAACTGAGATAAAATTACTTTGACCCCGCTGGCATTCGAGACTCTTTTTTCTCTTTGATAAACTGATTAAACTCTTGCACCATCATTTGATAATAATCTTTATGGATAGCACTGTATTTTTCTTTATTGAGCATTTTAAACTCTTTGAGCGCAATTTCTGGATGACCATTTTTCATCATAATTAATGTTAAATAAAGTTTGGCGACTAATTGCTCGTCTGACATTTCATTTTTTGGTGAATTCTTGGCCTTGCTATTTTTGGCAGCTTTAGTATCTGATAGAGCAGCCGCTTCTTCAAATAAGGCCCAGGCATTCCATGGATCATTAAGTGCTAATCTAATCATTCCTAAATAAATAGCACGTTTATAAATATTTTTTTCTTTTGAAGCGAGTGATTCTGCTCGAGCATATGCCCCCATTTTAAAATAATGAAAAAAAACTTCTTCTCCAAAAGCACGTTTATCTAATGAAGTTTCATATTTTATAACATCGTCAACTTTGGTCGATGCAACTTTGGCACAATGATTCTCTTGGCAATAGCGGTTGCTTTGTCCTAGATCAAAAAGCGAGTTTTTATTTTCTTTATTAGTGTCAAAATTATATCTTTGATTAAGTTGTGCAAACTGCTCGCATGACTGAATTTCTTTTTGCCAGACAGTCTTAAGTTCATTGATCTTCTCATCAACTTTAGTTACAAAAACTGGCCATTGTTTATTTTGTAGTTTCCCAGTTTTAATTTTTTCTAAATTATTTATCGCTTCTTTAGTATAAATAGGAGAACGACACAACCATGCGGAAGTGATTTGCGGACGCCAATCAACAATTTCATTTTTATAATCATTTTTTAAAGTGGTTAAAACTTGAAATGTTTTTGTTACATCTGAGAGCCTGGCCTTTAAGTATAAACTTTCAATATCCAAAGGCGAAAGTTGTTTATCTTTTAATGCTGGATCATTTTTAACTTGTTCCGCAACTGTCGAGTCGTCAAAAGGTGCGACTGAGTATAAACGTCGAATATCTTCATGCTTTTTAATTTTTTCTAAGTATTGATCTTGTTTAAACATTGACCAAAGAGGAGTCAGTGAATCTAGAACTTTTAATTTTTCTTCATTAGTCACCAAAAAGTTTGAAATATATTTATGGATTTCGCTATCGACACCCAATGAATTTCGAGAGGACCAAAATAAATCATGCAGTAACAAAAACGGGCGTGCATCAGTTAAAGTAATGCTTTCCAAGGACAAGAGTGGTTTAAGACCATTTAATGATTTTGCCAATTCTCCACCATAAAAATAGAGCTGAGCGATGGTTAAACGATTGCTACGCTCGTTAAAGATTGGACTTTTTAACTCTGCTAAACGTTGCCAGTATCGCTCCATTAATTCAAATTTTTGATACGAACCAAAAATGACGGTCGCTTCCCATAATAATGATTCTTTGACTTGTGGCTCTTCAACAAAGACCGCTGCCTCTACTAAATGAATGGCACGATCATAAAATCTATTTTTTTTGTCTAACAATGAAACAATGTGGGAATGAAGATCAAAAAATAGTTTTTTATTCGCAATTTTAATTTGGGTTTTATCTTTGAAATCAGATTGGAATTTTTCATGCTCTGTAATTAATTGATCAACTTCTTTTTCATGATTAAAACTGAGTAAATAATTATAATACGCTTTCAGCCGTTTTTCTTCGTCAGCAGAAACGGCAATAGATTTTCGGTACCAATCTCGACTCTTATTTTTTATCTCATCAGGATTTTTCAGTTCTTTGTTTTGCAATAGCTGAGAATAATTAAATCCTTGCTGGAAGGACGACTCTTGGGCCACATTTGAAACAAAAAGGAAATTATCTTTTTTATATTTTACTTGTTGTTCATTTAAATCTCTTAAATTATTCGCCAAATAAAAAATTTCTGGCCACTTTTTATTATCATATAATTTTTTATTGTAGGCCAAGTAGACATTCCATAAAAGCTCGGTATCACCAAGTTTTTTGAATTGAGCTATAATTGTATCCGATAATTTTTGATATTGTTGGCCTAAAAACATACTATCGACGTAAATAAAATAGGCCAAGTCTACCTGCTTAGTGGAAGAAAACTTTTCAACATACCATAAAACCGCTTCCCCAATTTTTTGAAACTCATTTTTATTTGAGGCGATGGTTTTTTCATCGAGGGCAAAGATTTCATTTTGATCTTTGGCTATTCTTAAAACACTATGAGCAGCATCTAAATTATTTTCATAATCAGGGATTTCTGCTGCTAACTTATACCAATTAATCGCCTCCCAAAAACGATTAAGCTTTTCTTGCCTTTGGGCCCCGTAATACCAAATATCGCCGTTTTTAACCCCTTTAAAATGATTCATAAAAGATTCATAAAGAGCATCGATCGATATCCAAATGTTTAAATCATCTGTTTTTTTCGCTTCTTTATGAACAGTGAGAATAACCGTCCGCAAACTTTTTTGAAATTCTGTTTGTTCTTCTACTGAGTATGAATGATCAGAATTTGCGGAGACAATTTTAGGATAATAATGGTCAAGGTCTTGAGCAATTAACTTACGAGTTCCCGCAGCAAGATGAGTTTCCAGTAATTCTTTCAGCCAAGTGAGCGCCAACTTATTTTTTGGCAAAGTATTTAGTAAAAACTTATAAACATAGACGGCATCTAAAAAACTTCCGATCTTTTGATAATTTTTTGCCAAATTTGTTTGGTATTCAATTAACTCTTCTTTGCTAAAATTAAATATCTTTAACTCTTCAAGCGCTTCTTTAGGTTCCATAGTTTCGGCCATCACCGCCATAAAATCGCGTTTAGACTCTTCGATAAGTCCTACTTTGTCATTTTCAAAAAAAGCTTTCGATTGATCGTTATCTCTTTTTTGATAAAACAACATCAGTCGTTCAAAATGACGTAAAGAGGCCCATTTGTCATTTAAGTTATAATATGACCATGCGGCTTTATACACCCCATAAGCAGCTTTTTGATCTCCACCAATCTCTGTTAACTTTGCATAATAAGGAATGGCAGTCTTGAAATTTTTTTGCTCAAAATAATAGTCTCCTAATAATTGGTAGGTATCCTCGAGGTATGTTCCTTGGGGATACAAAACAGGCAGAGCATTTAATCGATTGATCGCCGAACTAAACTGCTCTGCTTCCCATGCCAAGGCAACACTAAAAAAATAGGCCTCTTCTGTTAAAAGAGTCTTTTTTTCTTTAATCGATAAATCAACCCATGGAGATATCCATGTATTGGCCGTTTGTAAGTATTCAATCGCAATGTCTTTATTTTTAATAGGTGATTCAACACGATAAGCACTCGCCAATAACCAATAAGATTCACTAGCAAGAAATGAAAAACCGGGATCACTAAACTCTCTTTTAACATTTTTTACGTGTGAAATAATTTTGTTTAACAATTCAGATTTCTGAGCAAAATTGAAATTTGCACTTTCTTTAATGTATTTATCAAAATAAGCCTGCGCCATAATTTTGTTAAATATAGATTGAAGATGTAAATGCTTTGAAAGTTTATTATTTTGTCCCCATGATATCGCTTTTTCAAATTCACCCATTTTTACCAGATAAAACATTTGCTGAATCTTTAATTCTAGTGCTTCCTCTGAACCATCATTTTTAATTATGGATTTAAGGATATCAATATTTTTCTCTGCTTCAGGAAGTTTAGCCAAGGCCAGTAGGGCCCAACCTTTTTCTAAAAAGGCAATTGAAGAAATATAGCTTTCAGCAGCTACACCTTGATAATAAAATAATGATTTTTCGTATTCCCCAATATCATAATAGGCACGACCTAAAAGAGTGTAGATGGTGTCACGCCAAATTTTATGACTACCTACCGTACCAATATTAATTGAATCTTGACCAACGACTCCCACAAATTCTTTTTTGACTAAAATATCTTCTAATGTTTTGATTATTTTTTTGGCCGAAAACTCATTGTTTTGTTTAGTTTCATGAAATATTTTGGCCACTTGGAAAGCCGGAAATAAAGGATGTGAGTCTGGAAGATTTAACTGAGTCGAACCACTTTGAAGTAACTTTGTAAGCTCAATATGATATTGATCATTTTGAGACCAAACTTTGGTTGGAGATAATTTTATTATCATGGTCAAAATGATCATTAAAATAAATTGAGAATAATTCATTTTATTCATTGAAATTTTCCTATTAACTTCATTTTTTTTAAAAACCTTAAGCTGCATCGGCCCTATTTTTTCCACCAGTTAGTCGATTCACAACATATTCTACAATTTTTCTTTTAAGCGAGGGATTCACATGTAAAAAATAAACACCATACCCTTGCTTTTTATTTTGGATTCGAGAATTTATAATGACTGATTTTACTGAAAATGTCCCAAGGGAGTCATGATCAACTATAGTTAAAGAGACTTCTTCGCCTAATTTAAATATATCGAGTTCCTCTAAAATAGTGTAAACCCCTTTTTCAGAGATATCGATAATGTCGGCGCTGGTGTACTGATATTGATTATGAATGATCGCCTTTCCTTGTAATGGTGCTCGAGGATATCTACGATAATCATTTTGAAAATCTTGTTGTTTTTTTGCTGAGATCTTTCCTGCTAAATTTGTAGCGACTGAATTCTCAACACTTCCGGTGTTCATTGGACTTTGTGCGCCGACTTCCGAAAGGAATTCATTTTTAATAGCATGTTGGTTTTGATGTTGTATGCCAGTCTCTTTATCACTATTTTCATGGCCATCTTCAATGGAAGGAATTTTGAATTTCTTTACCGATGTGGTCCCTTGACTTCGTTTTTTAGGAAACTTGCATTTAGGATATTTAGACTGATAAGCAGCAAAGTCAGCAACTTCATAAAGTCTAAACCATCGTTCTTGCAGTCCAGGTTGTAAAGATGGATTCCAGATATAATCATCAAAACGTAAATCGCCTTTGGCCAACATTTGGACAATTTGATCGTGCTCAAATGGTCCCATTGGATCAAGGCTTTCAGTGTTTGGAATGTACCAGTCGCTCTTTCTTTTGATCATATTTTTGGTCTCAGTTCTTTTGTTTTTAAATTTTTATAGACCAACTTAAAGTCGGTCACTTAGATCCTATCGAGATCCTATCGGCTAATTTTTTTTTAATTTTACAAAGAGAATGTCCGACTTTCCCAAGCGGATATTTTAAGATTTTTTTAAATACTACCGATAGGTAGATGACTTTTATGTATTTTGGTTCAAATTTTCAAGTTGAGGAAGGAGTGAATACAATGTCCAAGGTCATGAAATTAATGATTTATCTTTTTGCTTGGATCAACTGTTTGGATATTTTTTTAGCGACAAATTCTTATGCCGCTGAACCCACAAATAAAACTGTGGAGAAAATTATTCCTCAAACCATTCCAGGACTCTTTTTTGATCATCAAAGTGATCAGTACTTTATCAACGATAAGGCCTCTTTTAGTATTCGAGCAGTCGAAAATAAAGATTTTATAGATCGAATCGAAGTGTCACTTAATAATGCTGCTTATGAAGTTTATAATGGCAATTTAAAATTTGATAAAGAAGGTTTTCATATTGTTCGATTTAAGGCGATAGATCCTGTCCTAAATTGGAGTCCAGTTGAGAGCTTTAGAATCTATGTCGACCTGACTGCTCCTAATACTGTTTATCATTGGGATGGTGATACTTTTGCCAAAGAAGGAAAACTATATGTTGGTCCTGAGACAAAATTAACGATCGCCGCCTATGACAACTTATCTGGTGTTAAAAGCATCTTTGTCAAAGATGATAATGGTGACAAAACTCATCGTTACACAACTCCTCGAACCTTTCCAACAGCCGGAGAATTTAATCTTAAGATAGGGTCATCAGATAATGTTGGAAATGCTGAAGTATGGCGCCCACTTAATTTTACCGTGGATAACACCGCCCCTACTTCCAAGGCCAATGTTCAGGGTCGTTCGCTGCAAATAAATGATAAAATGTATTTGGATAAAGGAAGTTTTATTGCCATTGATGCTCAAGATACCGGTGCGGGAGTTAAAAAAGTAGAATACATTCTTAACAACGGCAGTATCAGTCGATATGTAGAAAAATTGGCGTTAGAATCAAAGGTTACAAATCTCAAATTCCGCTCTGTTGATCATGTGGGCAATACCGAAGAATGGAAATCTGTCACGGTTTACCTAGATGCCAAAGCTCCTACACTTGCTGATAAATTAGGTGGTACTTATAAAAAAATAGCCGGGAAATTTTATTCAAAACCGGGATTTACCATTAGTGTTTCTCTCAAAGATGACGAGTCTGGAGAAAATAAACTTATTTATAATAATCAAAACGAAAATGAAAACGTTACTGAAAAACTCTTCAAATTTACCAATGAAGGGGTGCAAGAGTTGATTGTTAGAGGTGAAGATAAAGTGGGGAATGTCAGTAACACTGAATTTTATACTGTCTATGTTGATAATACTGCTCCCGAAACTTCTCTAAAAACGCATAAACCTTTAGTTGAAAAAGAAGGTCTCTACCTTTCTTCTTTGCCAAACATGATTGAGTTAATTTCAGTTGATAATGGAGTTGGCGTTGGAAGTGTAGAATTTAGTTATGATAAAAAAGAAATATTTAAATACGAAAAAGCAATCGATATGGCCACCTGGAAAGAGAGTCGAAAAACAATTTTTTATCGATCGATCGATGAATTAGGCAATAGTGAAAATTGGAAGGAAATGCCAATTTTGGTTAAGCACCGAGGACCAAAAGTTGATTTATTTGTTGAAGCTAGCGGATTTCCTGCTGTTCCATTATCCCAGATCGACCTACAAAATAAAAAAATTATCTCTAGTCAAACACCAGAAACTTCTGGGCCATCTACTGATGCTGACAAGAACGATAAGTTTAAAACCACAAAAACTGAGAGTCCAAAATCTAAAAAAGAACGTGCTCGTTCAATTAGTGGAAAAGCTGATAAGAGCAAAGACAATAAAAAACCATCAAAAAAGAATAAAAAGTAATTATGAGAAAAAAATATAACCTCCATTTATTTTATCTTTTACTGATAACACTTATGACCTTATCCCCCATCGCCTATGGAGATAATAAAAAAGTGACTATCAAGTATCGGACCCATTCTCAATTCGATTTTGCAGGAGATCAAGTTTCTGGAAGTGCTAAAGGTGCATCGGTTTTTTATATTTTCCAACGAAAAAGATCAACCGGTCACCAAGTTATTATTCCTCCAAAATCATTAAACTTTCATCATGGAGATCATCAAGAGTTATTGGTTAAAACTCTAAAATAAATTATGAGCATAGGACATATCTATAAAAAACCATTTAAAGACGAAAAAGAGCTGCTCCTCGCTGCAGTTGAAGGAGAGCTTTGCCTGGGAAAAAGTCCCCATGCTGATCTTCAAGTCGATGATTGGAAATGCAATGGTATTCATGCCTTGATTAAAAAGAATCATGACGGGACATATGGAATTATCGACTTAGGAAGTTATTACGGAACTCGAGTTAATAAAAAAATTGTCACATCATCCATTTTAAAAAATGGTGATTCACTTAAAATCGGCGACAGTGATTTTATTTTTAAAATTAAAAATAAAACTTCGGATGAGTTACCACTTCATAGTCAAAAAAATGATAGCTTAAATAAAGAACGAGATCCCTTTAAACAAGATAACTCTTTAGCTTCAGAGCTTAAAACTTTAGAAGTGGCAATGTATTGGGGTGATCAAATTCTTGAAGTGAAATCTTTCGAAGATGGATCAGACATTACTATCGGTCATGACAAATCCGCAACATTTGATATTCCTATGTCGGCTTCTGGGCAATTTAACAAAACCATGAAAGTTGCCAGTTATCATAAAGGAATTCTCTCGATTATTGTCCCCAAAGATGCAAATGGATTAGTGTGGACTGATTCCAAAACGGTTTCATTAGATACACTCCGTTTTTATGATAAAAAATACATTGGGAAAGATGAAATATTGCTCAACTTAAGATTAGGAGAGCGGGCACATTTAGAATTTGGGGAACTCTCTTTAAGTTTTAAATTTGTGAAACCGGCCGATCGATTACCTTTAAATTTTTTTCCACGGTTAGATAAAGTTTTAATAAAATTTTTTCTGCTCATCTTTTTTCTTTATGTAGGCGCTGGACTTTTTTTTATGTTAAGAGAGCCGAACCTTAAAGAAACGACCTTAAAAGATGTTCCCGAATATTTGAAAAAAGTTATCTATCAGGCAGGAATTGAACAGGCCAAAATACAACAAAAATCGGCGATTGGTGATTTAGTCTCGGCCGTCGGAGGCCGTGCCCGTTCAGAAGAAGGAAAATCTTCCACTAAACAAGACATCGAAAAGAAAGTTGAAAAACCCAAAGAAGAGAAAAATAAAAAAGAGGACGTTAAAACTAAAAATAAAAATAAAAATAAAAAAGATCTCCAGGTGGTAAAAGCTGATAACAAAAAATCTCAGCCTGAAGTTTCTCAAGTCAAAGTAAATTTAGAAGATGCTTTTAAAAGTACTGATTCTAGTGCGACTTTGGCCACCCAAACAAGCATTGTCAGCCAAGTTAAAAAACAAGGTAACACTGCCTCGGCCCTTTCTGAATCGGGATTTGCCAGAGGAAAAAGTGGACTCGGAGCTGGTGGTGGAGGAAAAAGTGTGGGGATTGGTAGTTTAGTCGGAAATGAGACCGGTGGTGGTTTAGGAGCAGGAGATGTTGGTTTAGCACCTAGCAAGGGTGTAGCGATTGAAATTCCTGAGCAAGAAGAATTTAAAATTCAAGATGGACTTGATCCTGATGTTATCTCATCGAGAATAAAAAAATATTTACCGCAAATACAACATTGTTATGAACAGCAACTAGTTTCAAAACCTAAACTCCATGGAAAAGTCACTGTCGCTTTTACCATTCAAGGAGATGGATCGGTTGCCTCACCTCAGGTGGCGGAAACAAGTTTAAAAGATAAGTTAACTGAAAAGTGTATGTTAGAAAAAATTCAAAAATGGACATTTCCTAAACCGCGCGGTGGTGGAACTGTAGGAGTTAAGTATCCTTTTATTTTAATGTCGAACAATGGAAATTGAATTTAACAAATATGTGAGGAGGCAATTATGAGTATGGATTTTTTAACTAAGTTTATCGATGGGCTAGATATCTTTTTATGGCCGCTGGTTGCATTAGCGATCGCTGCTACTTGGGTAGTTTTTGAAAGATTTTATGCCCTTCTCTTCAAATACAACGGAAACTGCTCCAAATTAATGGAAAAAGTTCAAAGTTACATTATTGATAACAATATAGAGCAGGCCCTTAATTTATGTAACTCTAAGAAAAATGCAGCGATCAACCAAGTTTTTAAAGCTGCGCTACTTAATGCCGATCGACCAATTGATGAAATTCAAGATCACGTAGAAGTTGCTAGTATGAGTGTGGTTCCTAAACTACAACACCGAGTCACCTATATCTTTACCATAGCCAACGTAGCGACACTTATTGGACTACTCGGCACTATCTATGGTCTAGTTTTTACTTTTGACTCCATCGGTGCTGCGGATGCTTCTCAAAAACAAGCGCTACTATCTTTTGGTATTGCCTCTGCCCTTTACTCCACAGCGGCAGGTTTATTGATCGCTATTCCATGTATGCTTTTTTATGGTTACTTTTTTAATCGCATTAATACCATGATTGATGAGATCGATCACTATTCTAGTCGTTTAGTTATGCTGTTAAGAACTGGAAGTGAATTTTTTGAAAACTTTGATGCTGAAGCGATGGTCACCACTAGACGAGATAATCAAGAGATTAAAACCAATGGTAAGTATCATAACGAAAACAATGAAAACAGTCATGACGAAAAAGATCAAGACACTCATAAAAAAGCGAGTTAAGAAAATTTATGAAAAGTAAATTTGGAAAAAAAAGAAAACACGTATTGCCTGATGGGGATATTAACATTACATCGTTAATGGATATTCTCACCACATTACTATTTTTCATTATGATGGTTATGAGTTTGCAAAAATTTTCAGTCATCGACTCAACATCTTTGACCGCAACTGAACCGTCTAAAGATCCTAAACCTACGTTTGCCCTGCAGCTAACTATTCTCTCACCAGAAGAGTTATCATTGTGGATAGGTCCAATAAAAGGTCTTGAAGGTTCAATGGTCAATACTCATTATGTGAAAAAACTTATCAGTTCAAGATTTAAGGGTAATGAAGAAAGTGGTTACTCGTTATCAGTAAAAGCGGATGATCTACCAAGTTTGTTAGATAAAATTCAAGATACACTAGTAGAAGTAAAGATTGGTTTTCCAGAGGAAATGCGTGCCGTCATTTCATTCACTGATGTCATCAAGTACCAAGAAATGATTGATGCCATCGCCGCCGTTAGAGAATTAGGTCCGGAAAAAGAAGGATTTGTTTATCAACGCTTAAATAGTGAAAAGGAAAAAACCAAAGTATTATTTCCTCAAGTGATTATTGCTGAGGAATCACAAGGTTAGTAAATTATGATAAAACCGACAAAAAAGAAATTAGTATTTAATGGAAGTATTAACATAACTTCATTACTTGATGTTCTAACAACTCTATTATTTTTTCTTATCAAAAGTATGTCGGTGACAACCATCTCTCTCACCACTCCTGAAGGGATGAGATTACCTGCAAGCTATATCGAATCAGCAGCAGAAGAAGCGGTTGTCGTTAGTTTAACGAATTCAATCATAAGTGTTGATA
>JBIKWR010000073.1:0-13923 GCA_044356225.1 Bacteriovoracaceae bacterium
GCGGCTGAATCAATTTTTAGAAAAAAGAACCTTGGCCATGTAAAAAAAAGAATTTATCGACCTGGAATTATCGTAGGTGATTCAGTCCATGGAGATTTTTTAAAAATCGATGGCCCCTATTATTTTGTTAAATTGATCAAAGAATTAAATCAAAAACTCCCAATACTTAAAAAGGCTCCCTACGTACCTCTGACCTATGATCCACAAGCAGAGTTGCCTATTATTCCTATTGATGTAGTGGCCAACTGGATTAGCGAAATGGTTTTGACTCCATTGGATAGTTTTGAATTACGAACATATCATCTCATTCCTCCTCACCCTTTATTAGTTGAAGACTTTTTAAAAATGTGTCTGAAATGGCATGAATTTGATGGAAAATTGGTTCCTATAAAAAAACGAAAACACTTTAGACTTTTTTGTAAGATGTTAGGCTTCCCTCCAAGCCTTGTGAATTACATGTATTCGGGTGTTCAGTATCACTCTGATCAACTGAAAAATGATTATCCTCATTTTTATTGTCCTGATTTTTCTATTTATCAGAATGCATTTTTTTCTGGTGCTGATAATTTTTTCAAGGAGCAATACTAATGAAAAAAATCGTCAACATATCAGCGGCACCTGCCACCAATAATACTAGTCGTACGATCAGGCTCGAAAATGAAACAATTCAAATTCTGAGTCTAGGAACCGATTATAACCTCGATCTGATGGAAGAATTAATTGAACGGTATGATGGTGATGCCGATGTTATTAGTATCTCTGGTTTACCAATACCCTATACTATTGATGGTGTTGAGTACATTCATCCTTCTCTCACCAGAATGAGAAATAAAGTCACCAAATCAATGCAAGTTGATGGCAGCATATTAAGAAATATCTATGTCCCTTGGGTTATTAAAAAACATGTCACAATGAACCCTAGCTTGCTGGCGAATAAAAAAGTTTTTTTCTATACAGGAATGTTACAAAAACCACTCATTAATTTTTTTGAAGAGTTCTCTAGTCGTATCTATTTAGCTGATCCATATATTGGATTTAAAATTCCTAAACTTCTTACTAATTCAAAAAGTTTAGATCGTTTTTTAAAAATTATCTCACCTCTTTATCTGAGAAAAAAAATCTCACATAAAATAGTTTTTGATTTTTCTACAAAAAAGATTGAAGAAAATCGATTTCTCTCTCCCATTAATTATTGTGATATTTTTGTTGCCGATAATGCTCAGCTTGCCTTACTCAATCTTAACAATTTAGAAGGTAAAACTTTTATTGTAGATTACTTAACAGCAGCAGGTGAGAAAAAACTAAAAATGGCAGGAGTAGGACATATCATTGCTTGTGCTCCAAATATAGAAGTGATGAAGGGACTAAACTTTCCAACAATTGAAGCTATCTTTCAAATCCTTAAAAATGATTACACTCCTATCGATCATGATGATATTTTTAAATGGATTGAAAAATTTAATTTGGCCCCGGAGGTTAAACAACTTCAAACAACGACTGAGCAACAGGCACGCTTTGCTTTTATCATCCACCCCTTAAGCCCGAATGATCTACTTAGGCACCCAAGTTTAAGGCCCTTACGACCATTATTTAATCAGGCGACTCCTCTTTTTGAAAAAGCGATGACCTTAATTCCTGGAATGCATTATGGAAAAATTGAAGGAATTAAATCTGATTTTAATGGCAAAGAAATTATTGGAGAAATATTTACTGTTTTTGAAACACCTAAAACGCTTTTAAGCTCGGCGCCCGAAAAAATATACAAAAAACTAGAAAAAATAACCAAACAAGCGGCTCAAATGGGAGCAAAAATAATTGGTCTTGGTGCCTATACTAAAATAGTGGGAGATGGAGGAGTCACTGTTGCTAAACGTAGTCCGATTCCACTGACCACTGGAAATTCTTTAAGTTCTGCCGCCACTCTTTGGGCCGCGGCCATGGCAGTGGAAAAAATGGGTTTTGTTAAAAAAAATGACCAAAATATTTTCCAAGGTCGAGTGATGATAGTTGGTGCTACTGGCAGTATTGGCAAAGTAACATCTAAGCTTCTAGCACAATCTTGGTCAGAAATAGTGGTTGTTGCTCCAAAAGGTCACAAAGTTTTAGAACTGGTTGATGAAATTAAACAAATCGCTTCTGGTTGCCTTGTCATCCCAGCAACAAAAACTGATCAATACTCGTCCACATGTGATCTGATTATAACGACCACTTCTGCTCAAGGTGAAAAAGTCCTGGATATTGAAAAAGTAAAATCAGGTTGTGTCATATGTGATGTAAGTCGACCTTTTGATATAAACATCGAGGATGCCATCAAACGTCCTGATGTCTTAGTGATTGCTTCCGGTGAAGTTGAGTTACCAGGTGTGGTTAAATTAACTTGTGATATTGGTTTACAAGGAAATGTTGTTTACGCCTGTTTGGCAGAAACCGCTTTACTTTGCTTAGAAGGTCGATATGAAAATTTCACTCTCTCGCGAAATTTAAATTATGAAAAGGTCAGAGAAATAGATCAGATGGCAAGAAAACACGGTGTTCGTCTCTCCGCCATCATGGGGCATAAATTAGAAATTACCGCAGAGGAAATAGAGCTTTGTCGAAGACGAGCTTTAGAAATTAGAAATCAAAGTAATCTTAATAATGAGTTGGAAAATTTTGATTTAATCAAAAATGCAAAAACTAATAATGAGGATAATAATGAAAAAGACTTACTTCTCCTCTCTTAACTACTCGATGGCGAATGAAGATACTCGCCTGGAGTATGAAATGACAAAAATAGTTCGTCCAAAAAAGGTCGTCAGTGTCTGTGGTAGCGGGGCCAGAGCTCTTCCTTTAATTTGTTATGGAGCTGAAGAGCTTTATTGTGTGGATTTATCTCAAGAACAACTATGGCTACTAGAGTTACGAGTCAGTGCCATAAAAAAAATGAATCATACAGAATACTTAAAATTCTGGGGATACTCCCCATTCTTCCAAGATCGCTACACTGAGGAACGCCAAGCGCTTTTTGAAAGCCTCGATTTATCTATTGATTGTCGAAATTATTTTTTTAAACATTTTCTCGAGAATCGTTTCTGCTCACTTCTCTATGCTGGGAAATGGGAAAAAACATTTATCACATTTTCTAAAATTATAAAAAAAACGATAGGTGAGCATAGTCATAATATTTTTCAGTTTAATAATCTCGATGAACAAATTGCCTATCTCAATACTGAATTCCCATGGTTAAGATGGAAGGCCATTCTTCATGGAATTGGAAATCGTTCAATTTTTAATGCACTTTTATATAAAGGTCATTTTGTTAATAAAAATATTCCTGAAAGTTATTTTGATTTTTATCATGAGGCCTTTAAACGACTATTCTTTTCAGATCTTGCCAAAAAAAGTTTTTTTCTCCAACTTTGTTTGCTGGGAGAAATTATCTATCCGGAAGGAAACTTAGTGGAAGCGGATGCAGAATGTTTTAACCTAATGAAAGAAAAACTGCTTAATCCATCATTTAAAATACATTTTATTCAAAATGACTTGATTCATACCATAAAGTCGCTCTCTCATATCGATTTCATTTCATTAAGTGATGTGCCCTCCTATTTTTCGGGTGAAACGGAAAAACAATTTCTCCAGACTATCAGACCAAACTTAAGTCAAAACAGCTTGACCGTACTTCGATCGTATTTACGAGTTCCCAATGCTGAAAGGCAAGGTTTTATAGATAAAGCTGGTGACTATGCCCATCTCATTCAACAGGAAAAAGTTCAAATGTATAAAATAGAGGTTTTAAAAAATGTCTAACTTGGCAAAATTCATAGCGCCAGCAAGAGTGATTCTCGTCACGTCTCGTATCACTTATGTTCCAAAAAATTATTATGACTTGGTAGAAAATTTAATTAAAAATAAATCGGTTAATATCGTAGGGATGTTGATGATTGATAATTTTGATTTTTCAATGCTACGTTCTCTGGTTGGAGCAGGTCTAATTGGTGCGAGAAAGATTCAAAGTGAGTTATTAAAAAACTTGTTTTCATTAGTTAAAGATCCGCGAAAATCACTCTGTCGAGATCATCAAATCCCTCTTAGTTACTTCTCTTCAATTAATGATCTGAAGGCCATCGAGTGGTGTAAAAATTTAAAACCAGATTTGATCATTAACGCTAGAACACGATGTATTTATCGAGAGGAAATACTACAACTTCCTACTTTGGGCTGTCTAAATATTCACCACGGAATTCTTCCCGATTATCGTGGAACCATGTGTGACCTCTATGCTCTATATGAAAATCGACCAGCGGGATTTAGCATTCATAAAATGACCAAAAAAATTGATGATGGAGAGATCCTTTTAACTCAAGTCACGACTCCACCATCCCAAGGAAACAATTATATTGAACACCTCAATCGCAGTGGTGCCATTGAGGCGCAGTCATTAACTAGTTTGATTCATGAAATTAATCAAAAAGGCACTCTGCCACAGGGTCTTCACAATCACAGTCACCAAATTAAATATAGTAAAAATCCTAATCGTTCTTTAGTTCGTTCGATCCTTCAGCAAGGCATTCAGTTATGACAACACCAAAACGAGTTCGCTATTTTCACAGTTCTCCTGGGAATATTTCTGAAATCCAACTATTAAAAACAAAACTGTCAGCTGATTTTCAATTTATTTCTACTCCAAGGAATATAACAACGAAGATTTTATCTGAGCAACCCTGTGAAATTTTCATTGCCTACTCATGGGGATGTAGCGAGGCCTTGAAGTTTCTCTTACTTGTAAACCAAGCTCAACTTCCAAAAAAAATTTATTTTGTTTCTCCCTATTTATTCTCTCCTCCCATCAGTGGTCTAAAAAAAATCTTGTTAAAATGTCCATTCATCAATCGACTAATAATATCAATAATAAAAAAACAGGCCTTGCAAAAATTTCTAGAGAAATCTTGTTACCCCAAATCTATTCCCAACGAAATGGTGTCTTGGTGCCATCAAACGATTGGAAGTGTTGAGCTCATCCAATCAGTCTTAGAAAAAGATCATGAACCTTTATCTGCAAATCTGATTCCCTCATCTAAAAATATTATAGATGTTGTCGTCATTCATGGTGAATTAGATCAGACTTCTGATTTTCAAACCCAAATCGCGCCCCTGACAAGTTTTTTTCCTCATGTTAGATTTTTTAAAATCCCAGATGCAGGCCATGCCTTGATATGGACTGATCCCGAAAAAATCATTGAACAAATTATTGAACAGCAATTGCCAAATACACCTGAAATATCAAATTCCCAGAGGTCATTATGAGTTTTCCAAAACTTGGGTATTATCCCGGAAAAAATGAAAAAAATAATGTTTATTCATTTTTAGCGGAGCATGCAAAAAATAATCCTCATCGATCAATTTTAAAATGGGTAGATAAAAAAACCTTAACCACTTGGGATCACCAGCTCTCAAGCCATTTAGCGCATCTGTCTCTTAGTGTAATTGAACTTTTTGAAATGAGTAACCGTTTGGCGAAGGGATTAACCGATTTAGGGATTAAACCTGGTGACCGAGTTATCTTATTTATTCCCATGTCGACTTATCTTTATTCTACCATGTTTGCTCTCCAAAAAATTGGAGCTATTCCCACATTTCTTGACTCATGGGCCAGACGAGGCCAACTTGGTGTTTCGGCTGAGGCCGTTTCACCAAAAGCGATGATTAGTTTTGAAATGGCCTTTGACCTGTGCAAAGAAGAAACATTTTTTCATCAATTGCCGATCAAAGTCGTCGTTGGATCTCATCAAGGAAATTATCAAAGTTCCATCGAGAAATTACTCCAATCAACGGGAGAGACTGCTATTTGTCCGGTAGAACAAGAAGACACTGCACTTATAACTTTTACCACTGGAAGTTCTGGAACGCCCAAAGGGGCGAATCGAACTCATCGTTTTTTGGCCGCTCAACATTATGCCCTTCACCGCTGTATTCCCTACTCTAATGAGGATATTGATCTACCGGTTTTTCCCATTTTTTCTTTGAACAATTTGGCCGAAGGTGTGCCCACCGTGATTCCCGCTTTTGATGTAGGTGTTCCATCTCCTCATGATGCTTTGATTATTTGTGCCCAAATTAAGGCGAATGGCGTCACCTGTGTGACCTTGTCACCTTCTTTACTCAATGGACTTTCACGATTTTGTTTGGATCATAAAATTCAACTGCCACAGTTAAGACGAGTCGTCACTGGTGGTGCACCTGTATCAAGAGATAATCTCATCGATATATGCCAAGTGGCACCTGCCGCTCAAGTTTGGGTCCTCTATGGATCAACGGAAGTAGAACCTATCGCTCATATCGAAGCACAGGCCATGATTCATCAAAAATCTTCTTCCGAAATCGATCCTGAACTCGAAGATGAAGGAGTCAATGTGGGACACATTGACGAAGGACTCAATTATAAATTTATCAAAATTGAAAAAGGTATTGTGACAATTAAGTCCGATCTAGATTGGAAAAAAATTGAAGTGGCCACTGGTGCTGTGGGTGAATTAGTCGTGAGCGGTGAACATGTATGCCGAGACTATTTTAATAATGAAGAAGCTTTTTATCGTGCAAAAATTAAAGACCATCAAGGAATAGTATGGCATCGAACCGGTGACTTAGGAAGAAAAGATTCTCAAGGAAACCTATGGCTAGTAGGGCGTGTTCATAATGCCATTAATCGTGGCGGAGAATATTTTTTCCCAGTGCGAACTGAAATCATTTTAAAAAAACTTCCTTTTGTTAGATATTGTGCTTACCTAGGTGTTCCAGATAGTGCTTTAGGAGAAAAAACTGTCTGTGTGCTTCAACTTCATGAAAACCAACAATCCAAAGAAAATCTCAACTATATCCAAAATGAAACTGAAAGAATTTTGAATAAAAATAAAATTGTTTTTGATCAAATAATTTTAAATCATTCTATACCCATGGATCCTCGTCACCATTCTAAAGTCGAGTATCATCTTTTAAGAGAATCGCTGCAAAAAGAAGGTCTCATTTAATGAATACAAAAAACTGGATACAATTTATCCATGAGCGTTTTCCTCTCTTTAGTCATGGACCGATGATTGCACTATTTTTAGGTGGACATTTTGCCTTAGTCTATTCTCAAACAAAGCTTTGGCCCAGTCTCTCAATTTCACTTTTCGTTTCTATGTTCATCACCATATTTTTTTTAAAAATGCGTTTATTTGACGAAATAAAAGATTTTGAACATGACAAAATTCATAATCCAACTCGTCCACTACCTCGAGGATTGCTAACAGTAAAGAATGTGCAAAATGCTATTCTCATTTGTCTTGCAATGGAAATCATACTGGCAGCGATGATTAATCCCTATTCTTTGAAGTATGCCTTATTGGCCATTGGATATTCATTTTTAATGTTTAAAGAATTTTTTATCGGCCCATACCTTAGACCTCATTTAACCACTTATGCTGTCGTTCATACGATCGTCACCATACCCATGGCCTTTTTTATTTTTTCGGCTTTGACTAACTCCTATGGCTTTTCGAATCTATTCTTCTATTTTGCTCTTATTAACTGGTGTGTTTTTAATATTTTTGAATTTGGTCGAAAAACTTTTGTCGCGATCGAAGAACGAGAGCTCATTGAATCATACTCAAAAATTTTCAAACCTGTCGGTGCAGTAGTTTTAGTTATTTTAATGGCCTTGTTGGCCAATTTTTTTCAATGGAAAATCCAAACAACTATTTCACCTTTTCAATGCCTTTGGGTTATTTTCTTAACTGTTAGTGGAATATCTTTAGTTTTATTAAAAAGCATTCCAGCGGCAAAAATCTATCGCGGATTTTCAAGTCTCTATATAATTCTATTTTATTTAACTTTTATTATTAATACTCTTTCTGCTATTGCGGAGTCCCCATGATCATTACCAAAAATTCCACTCAGTTTTACGCTCATAAATACGCTGGTGGTAAAGGCCATAACCTCTATCGACTTTCACGCCAAAATTTTAATGTCCCCGAATGGAAAACGCTAAGTGCTGCGCTTTTTAGAAATTTTTGTCGCGAGAATAAAATCGAAGATCAATTGCGTTTGATTGTGGAAACTAATTTATCCAATCTTAAAGAGGCATCTAGGCAAATAGAACATTTAATCACCAAGTTGGACTTCCCTGCTAAAGACAAAAAACTCATTGTTGATGCTTATCAATCATTTAAAGGCAAGCTCATCGCTGTACGCTCTTCTGCTATTGGAGAGGATTCGGGAGCATTTTCATTTGCCGGTCAATTGAGCACCTTTCTTTATATCCGCGATCAAGAAAACGCCCTCCTTTCTATCAAAAAATGCTGGGCCTCAGCTTACAGTGATCGCAGTCTTAGTTATCGCATCCAAAATAAAATTAATCTCCAGACCATCGATGTTGCGGTTATTTTGCAAGAGATGATCGATCCGGATAAAAGTGGTGTCGCTTTTACTTGCGATCCGATTAGTGGTTTAGGTGATAAGGCGGTCATCAATGCCGTTTATGGAGTTGGAGAAGGATTAGTCTCGGGCGCGATTGATGGTGATACCTATACGGTGAATAAAAATTCAAAAAAAATCCTGGAAAAACAAATTGTCGAAAAAAATCAAAAGATGGTTCAGGATTTCAAAAATCAATCCTGTCATCTCATCGATGTCGATCAAAATTTACAAAATCAAGCGGCCTTGTCTGATTCGGAAATTACCTCTTTAACAAGTATTATTAAAGAGATAGAAAAACATTATCATTACCCACAAGATATCGAATGGGCGATCTTTCAAGAGACCATTTACATCCTCCAATCAAGACCAGTGACAACAAATGTAATCAATGCCGAAGGTCATCTCTATATCTGGGATAATTCCAATATTGTGGAAAGTTATGGTGGTCTCACCAAACCACTCACTTTTGATTTTGCTCGTAATGTTTACCACAATGTGTACGTTCAGTTTTGCGAAATTCTTTTAGTACCACCCAAACAAATCAAAGAAATGGATTATTTTCTGCGAAATATGTTGGGATGTTTTTATGGTCGAGTTTATTACAATCTTCTTAATTGGTATAAATTAACCAGCATTCTGCCCGGATTTAAATTCAATCGGCAGTTTATGGAAACCATGATGGGTACCAATGAATCGTTAGCGAATGAAATCGCTGATCGTATAAAACCTCCGGCTTTTCAAGAAAGTTTTCCTGCAAAAATCAAACGATTCATCACGGGTTGTAAGTTTTTTTATTTTCATTTAACCGCCCAAGGTTTAGTGGATAAATTTTTAAAATTTTTCTATCACCACTACGATCATTACCGAAAAATCAACTTCTCTCAACTCACTCCGAACGAAATTATCGAACTTTATTATCAACTAGAAAGAACATTTCTGACTCGATGGAAAGCCCCTATTATCAATGACTTTTTATGTATGGTGCATTTTGGAATTTTAAAAAAACTAGTAGAAAAATGGCTGCCTAACTTTGGTCAAGGTTTTCAAAATGATTTACTCTGCGGCGATGGCAATTTAGAATCGGCCATGCCAACCAGGGAAGTAATGAGGCTGGCAAAAGTTGTCGAGCAAACACCTGGACTAAAAAGCTTATTACTACAAACACCAAGTGATGACTGCCAAGAAATACTCAAACAGAGTTCATACCAAAGTTTTTATCAAGAGATAGAGCACTATTTAGATCAGTATGGTTTTCGCTGTATGAGTGAAATGAAACTAGAGCAACGGGATTTGCATCACAATCCGGGAGCACTATTCACATTTATCAAAAACCATTTGCAAAATGAAATCCCTTCACTTGAAGAATTAGAAGACCGTGAAAAATCTGTAAGGCATGGAGCTGAACAAAAGGTCTTTACTCATCTTAATGGTGTAAAAAAGTTAATATTTAAATGGAGTTTAAAGCACGCTAGAAAAGCAGTTCGAAATAGAGAAAATACTCGTTTTTGTCGGACTCGCGTTTATGGAATTGTTCGACAAATGTTTTATGCCCTTGGAACAGATTATGCTAATCGCGGAATTATTGAATGTGAAGAAGACATATTCTTTTTAACCTTTCCAGAACTCTTTGGCTCGATCGAAGGGTACTGCTCAGTTTTTGATTTTAAGGCCTTAATCAATGCTCGCAAAACAGCTTACTTGCAATATGAAGATCAAGAACCAGCTGCTCGTTTTCATACCCGAGGACCAGTCTATTGGCAGAATCAAATTATGCCGTTAGAAGAAACGGGTGATTTGATGGCCGATGGAGATTTACCTGAAAATTGTTTGCGAGGAATTCCTTGTTGTGCTGGTATCGTTGAAGGAGTCGTCAAAGTGATTCACTCTCCCGAAGATGATCTCACTCTTAATGGTGAAATTTTAGTGACCAAAAGAACAGATCCAGGCTGGGTTCCTCTCTATCCTTCCGCCAAGGCCTTACTGGTAGAAAGAGGTGGACTCCTTTCTCATTCAGCTATTGTCGCACGAGAAATGGGACTTCCCACCATCGTTAGTATTAAAGATTTAACGAAACATTTAAAAACTGGTATGCATATAAAAATGAATGGTGAAACCGGTATTATCGAAATTATGGGAGAAAAACTTCAATGATTTATTCCTGCCAAAATCTCAATTTTAAATATCGTTTAGGCGAATTAGAAATCAAAGCACTTTCCAATATAAACTTAAACATTGAGCAAGGAGAATTTGTCTGTCTTTGCGGGCCTTCCGGATCTGGTAAATCAACTTTTCTCAATCTTTTAGGATTAATCGAGCCACTGCAACTTCATAATGGCGAAATTATTTTTAACCATAAACCGCTTTCTCAAACTAGTGAAAAAGAAAAAAACCAAATCAGGCGTCAACAATTAGGATTTATTTTTCAATCTTTTCATCTCTTTTTAGTGCTGAATACTTATGAAAATGTCGAGTACTATGCTGCTCGCCAAGGACTCAGTGGAAAAGCCCTAAAACAAGTGGTGGAAACCTCGCTTAAGGCGGTAGGATTATGGGATCGACGCGATCATGATGTTTTAAAGTTATCAGGTGGACAAAGGCAAAGAGTGGCAATCGCTCGCGCCTTGGCGAAAAATCCTCAAGTGATCATTGCCGATGAGCCTACCGCCAGCCTTGATCAAGAAAATGGCCATGAGGTTATGAATTTGTTGCTAAAACTGAATCGCGATAGAGGAACAACCATCATAGTTGCGAGTCATGATCAGCTCATTATTAAACGCGCACCCAAGGTTATTCTTTTATCCGATGGCCAGCTGCTCACTTCAAATACTCACAATCGCGAGATTACTTTATGATTTTTAAACTGGCGTTAAAAAATTTAAAACGAAATAAACGCAGAAGTCTCTCCATCTTACTAACGGTGGGCCTAGGAATTGGGGCCCTTCATTTATATCACGGTTTTAACTTTGGCATCATGAACCAATACAAAATAAACACCATTAAATCTCGGTATGGTCATGGTTCTATCAACACTGCTGGATACCAAGAAAAAGTTTTTGAGAAACCATGGGAACATTGGATTAAAGATTATGCTCAACTAAAAGATTTTTTAAAAGTTCATCCCCAAGTTCAACACCTTTTTCCTCGCGTAGAATTTTACGCCATGCTAACCAATGGCCATAAAAATGTCAGCGCAAAGGGGCAAGGGATTGATGCCGAAGAAGAGTTTAAATTTTTTAACGCCCTCAATATCGAAGAAGGAAAAAACTTGTCCCACGAAGCCGATGGAATTTTGTTAGGAAAAGGGTTGGCCAGATCACTGGATTTAAAAGTGGGCGATATGGTGACCGTTCTCACCAATACCATTGATGGTAGTCTGAATGGCATTGATCTTTTTGTCACAGGCATTTTTCATACAGGAACCAAAGTTTTTGACGATACGGTTTTTAGATTACCCTTGACCCAGGCGCACGTCCTTCTCAACACCGATTTAATCGAATCCGTTTCTTTAGGATTAAAAAGTGATGATGATTGGAAACAGGTGGCGAGTGATTTAATAAATAAATTTCCTCACCTTGAGGCCACTCCCTTTGAAATTCTGGATAAGGTCTATTACCAAAATGCCATCGACTTTTTAAAATCTCAGTTTGATACCATACGTTTGGTCATCTTATTGATCGTCATCTTAGGAATTTTTAACACCATTTCCTCTGGTGTGTTAGAACGTAAACAGGAAATCGGAAGTATGCGGGCCAATGGTGAATCCAATCAATCGATTATGGGACTTTTATGTCTAGAAAGTTTCTTTTTAGGTCTCATAGGAGCTGCTGCTGGTCTACTATTCGCTTATTTTATGGTGGCCATACCCTTGCATAATGGCATTCTCATGCCCCCTAGTCCTGGTCTCACTCGACATTTCCATGTTTTAATTGAGCTGCAAAGTAGCTATGCTTTATCCACATTAATCTTAGGACCAATCACCGCATTGATTGGAACAATATTGGCAGGGTATAGTCTCACTAAAAAGCCTATTGCCGATTTATTGAGGTCAAATTAGAAGGGAGCTATTCAAGTGAAAAATATTTTAGTTTTATTTTTGTTAACTTTCTGGGGTATCAAATCGACTATAACCTTGGCGCTTTCACCCGAGGAGATACTCAAAAAAGCCGATGATATTAGAAATCCAACTGAATCTTTTCAAATGATGGTTTCGGTAAAATCAAGTGGTGATCAAGACCTCCATGAATTTGAGGTTTTTACTAAAGGAAAAGATTTAACTTTAATCAAAACTTTAAATCCTAAAAAAAATATTGGTCGAAATTTATTGATGCTCGAAGAAAATATGTGGGCCTATGTTCCCAATTTAAAAAGATCAGTCAGAGTGGGATTATCGCAAAAATTAACCGGCCAAACCGCGAACGGGGACATCAGCCGCATGCGATGGGCAGGCGACTATGATGTCACTTTGGAAAACACGCAATCAGGAAAAGATGAAAAAAAAGTTTGGCAACTTTTACTCAAGGCCAAAGCTGGAAAAACCGGACTTACTTATAACCAAATCCGCCTCTGGGTTAAATCAGAAAATTTTTATCCATTACAAGCTGAATATTTATCTACCACCGGAAAACCCTTAAAACTCGCCCAGTTTAAAGAATTTAAAAATTTGGCCAAAGCGATTCGCCCCAGTGTCATTGAAATTAGAGACGCCACCCAAAAGAGCAAAGATCAGGATCTTTCAGTAATCACCATCTTATCCATGAAGTTACAAAAACTTGATGATCAATTTTTTGATCAGGCCAATCTTGGGCCATGAAACGAGGACTTTTTCTTTTATTTCTGTACTCGCTAGAAGTTTTGTCGCAAACAAAATTGACTAATAATCTTAAATTTGAAAGTTTTTATTTTCCCAAGATTAAATCTGACCCGGCAAACAGCAATCAAAAGCGCATTGAAAAATCCGAGGTTTCCTGGAACCATAACGGCAAATACTTCACTGACTCAGCCTCTCCATCGCCCCTATTACTATGGGAGTTAAGACCTGAATACGATTTAGTAAAAAAACGAAGTCAACTGGAAATCCGCGAGTTTACTTTCAATTATCAATATCAATATTATTTTGTTAAATGGGGCCCGCAAATTATCTCTTTCTCCGAAACCTTTGGAACTAATATTATGGATGTGGCCAATCCTCGCAATTTTGATGAGTCCATTTTTGGCGACCAAGCTCAAGCGAAACGATCAGTTCTGATCTATCAACAAGGGTTGAAGGTAGGTCAATTCAAGTTAAAAACTTTTTTCGCTCCGCTGGCCCGACACTCCCTGTTTCCTGATCCACAGAGCATCTATGATCCCTTGCCTGATAATTTTTCCAACGATCATCGACCACCGCAAAAAAAATATAGTTTTTTTAAAGACCAGGAGTTCGGTTTTCAAACTCAGTATCTTTTCGATTTTGGTCTCCACTGGTCATTTATCTATTATGATCACTAT
>JBIKWR010000221.1:0-4044 GCA_044356225.1 Bacteriovoracaceae bacterium
GTTTTCGCATATTGAATTTGGCAAAGTAGATTTTCGTTATGAGTTTGAGAATCAAAGATTATCATTCCAAGATTTGGCCTTAGTCGAAGTGACTTCCATCAGCCCCATTGATGAAACGGAAAAAGGAGTTTCAGTCAGAGCAAAAATTGGTGGCGAAATGATCGATCAGCAAAATATTGGTTGTGAAAATAAGTCTTCATGTTTTGTACCCAATTTGGAATTAGGTTTTGGAATTGGGCATAAAACCTATGGCGACATACCGGTGATGTTTAGTTTGATGTTAGAAACAGACCTAGCGATTAGAGAAAGTTTATCGCGCACTTGGACTAGATGGGGGGTTGGACCTCAAGGAAAAATGCTTATTTATTGGAGTGATCAAGCGATTATGCAAATCCACGCTTTGGCCTATCAGTTTCCGACTCATAAAAATTCTCTTTATAGTGAATTTGGTTTAGAAAATCGATTTCAATTCTCCTCGGATTGGGCGATTAATTTCAAGAGTACGACTTCTTCGGTGGATCAAGGAAATTTTGAACGGGAATGGATCAGTGGTCTGGGATTCTTTTATTACTATTAAGGCTACATCAGATTCTTTTTTAACTGGTCTAAAAATTCAATAAATTGCTGGCGATACTTTTGAATTTTTGGTGCCGAATCATCTGTTGCGGGATTTTTAGTTTCCAGCTTAATGGGTGTCTCTAAGTAGTCTGGTCGAAAAAAAATATCTGTATGCTGTCCACCGGGAATTGACCAAAACCATTTATTTTTTCCTGGGTAAAGACTAAAAATTTCTTCCCCAAATTGATAAGGTACCGCCATGTCTTGATCTCCATGAATCACTAATAATGGAGTGGGGGCGAGTTTCGGCAAATGACTTTTAGATTCCATTTTATCAGAAACGACGATATAGGCGAGGGGACTTAAAAGTGTGAAAATCCACGATCTCGAAAGTTTATGAAAGGCGATATTTTGGTAACTGGAAAAAGTAGAATCTAGCACCAGCAAATCAATTTTGTCTTTGTGTGGGAAGTCCACCATCGCGCGAGCGGCGACGATTCCGCCTAAGCTTTGAGCATAGACAATATAGGAGGCAGTAGGCGCGGTTTTTTGGTGCCATTTAAAACTATAATCAAAGGCCGCCAGTGCATCTTGATACAGACCGACTTGATCAGGTTTACCAGGGGAGCGTCCAAAACCTCGGTAGTCAAAAATAAGAACTTGGTAACCAAATTTTGTTAGCCATGCGAGATGGAGAAAATGACTGGAGAGATTTTCCGCATTGCCATGAAAAAAAAGAATGGTGCCTTTAACCATCTTATTTTTATGTTCTGAAAAATCTGCCAACATTTTCCAAGCATGAAGTTGATGGCCATCACTGGTTTCAAAATAAACATTTTCGTAGGACACTAAAAATTTATCGGGGGTAGTGTATTCCTCCTTCGTTGGATGATAAAATAAATGAGAGCAACCACCAAAGGCAAATAAAGAGATAAAGCCGAGGAAAATAATCAACATTTTCATGAAGCTTCCAATTGTGTTTTGTTAAAAATAATTAAAGAAAGACTGATCTCAACCAGTGCCGATATATTAATAAAGTATTGTTGATTTGTCTTCGATGGAATTTTTTTTGATAGGGAGAAGTGAATCATGGCGAATGCCAGAGCACCTCATTTACGAGTTTCCACGAATCATGACGAAATTCTTCGTATCGTAAAAAAAATGCAAAACAATGGCTTCAAAATAACTCTCTGGCAAAACATTGAGGGAAAACGAAAAGTCATGCAAGCCATTATTCAGCAAATCAATCTCAAAGAAAAAACTTTTTCCTTAAGGCCTTTTGGGCCTAAGGAATTTTCTTTTAAAAAAAACTTCAGCATCTATTTACACGGAAATGAACAGAGTCTGTTATTTAAGGCCAATACCGATTTTAACTCCTCAAAATTGATAGTAGTCCATATTCCCAAAGAAGTGCGAGTGCTAGAAAAACGACTAGGGCCTCGTTTTATTCTGGCAAAAAAACCAAACCACGAAGTGAAAATTAAAAAAATTCATGGTTTTAAAGAAGAGACCAAGGAGTTTAACTTAATGGGATTCGACCTTTCAATGAAAGGACTCAGCTTCAGACTTTTTGCTCACGATCTCACCCAATTTGCCGTCGGAAATCATCTTTTTATTTGTGCCGTCAGTGGTTTCATTTTCCAACAACCAGTTGAAGGGCAAATCATGTACATTAAGGCGGTGAAAATTTCAGAACAAACGATGGGAACTGATAAAGTGTTTCGCGTCGGGGTCAAATTTGTCAACGAGATAAGTCGAGAGTTATTAAACTCAATTCTAAGGTAAAGTGCCAGCACCCAAGTGGTTGAGAAAAGTTGAACCGTTTGGATCGTGGCACTTTTATGGCCTTTAACTTGCAAACATCTTCATTGAAAACAAGCCAAATAGCTTTTGACATCCCTAGATAGGGACTTTTTCAATGATTGTTGGATAAAGTCTTAATTTTTGAGAGTTTGGGTTGACATAAATTATACAGCTGTGAAGAGTTTGAACAAACGAGGGGCACGATGATTAGAGTTTTAAAATCTTTGAAAATACTGCGCCAAACTCTTGGTATTTTATTATTGATTTTCCTAGTCTCTTCTTGTGGCAAAAAAACTGAATCGAGCATCATCGAGTTAAATGCTAAAACGACCACCTCCAACGGTTATAAAATTATTGGGAAGTGGAATACTTTTCCGCAAACGTTAAGTATTTCTACGGATTTTGATCAATATGAAGTCGATGAGTTTAATCTCATGGCCGATCAATGGATAGATGCGACTGATAAGAGCTTGGAGTTTTTTATTCTTCCTAATCAACAAGTAAATAATCGTTCAACCCAAACATTGGAAGATTTTAAGCAGGATGAAGAAATGGGTATTTATAAAAGAGAGTCGTGGTTTGAGAGTGTTAGTAGCAATTCGATTGCCATCACTCAATATGTAATCACTCTTTCGGCCAATAATGAAATTGCTACTCTTAAGCACGCCGATATTATGATCAATTATGAACATTATAAATTTGCATTTTTTGACGATAATGGGCAGATAGTTTATGAAGGAAGTTCTGGAACCAATAATGATAAAAAAGGTCCTTATGACCTTTCTTCAGTTATCCTCCATGAATTAGGGCATTTTGTGGGTCTTGATCATTTAACAGAAACTGCGGCGGTGATGTACAAAGGCTTATCGAAATATCAGGTAAAAAAAGAACTGACCCCATTGGATAAGCTGGCCTTGTTTGATCTGTATGAGCTGGATCAAGTACAAACGATCAATATACCAACCATGATGTCGCTTTCGAATAATTCACCTGAATCTGTTAATACCGAAAAAGTAACCATGGAAAAAACCGGAATCATTGAATTAAGAGAAGATGGAAATTGTTTACATTATCTTGATCAAAAATTAATTCATCAACATCGAATCAATTTAAAATTTTAAAAATAGAAAACTACTTTTTATTTTTGCGATCGGCCGGGACCGGCAATGGGCGTTCTTGAAGTTTAGGTTTTCTGGATAAACCCATTCCTAAGGCAGCGAGAATGGCAGCGATTGAGAGAAGTTCTAAGGCGGTCAAGGTTTCCTCCTTTGCACCAATTCAGTCCATTATACCTTACTTTCACCCTATTGATCGGTCTTTCGAGAGGAAAGTTGAATTTTTTGAGCAATTAATCGTGTTATCAATGCTTTTCTCCTTGGATGCATGAATTTGTTAGGATTTTTTTAAAATAATCTCAGTTTTTAGGACTTTTTTTCCTGAAAAATATGTTTCTTGAATAGAATGAAAGGAAAGGGATTTTTTATTTATTTTGCTGAAAGGGAATGTCTATGAGTAAGCTGGCAAAAGAAGTGCGAGAAAAAGCCTTAGAACTTAATCTTAATCCAGAAATATATGGAACCATTGCCGAAATTGGTGCTGGCCAAGAGGTTTCAAGAAATCTTTTTCAGGCGGGAGCGGCTTCCGGTACCATCGCCAAAACAATTTCCGCCTACGATAAAATTA
>JBIKWR010000222.1:0-4013 GCA_044356225.1 Bacteriovoracaceae bacterium
ACCATCACTGCTGATGCCACCAATGATATCAGCTTGGAGCATCTGATTACTTTGACTATCTAAATGAGTGCCGTGAATGAGGTGAGCATTTATTGGTCCTGGATCATTTGGATACCACACAAAAAGTGTCGTAAAATTATTACATGCACTTGGAAGAGTTGGTGCTGTTATAATGGGTGGCCAGGCATTGGTAAATCCAAAAGTGTAGCGGCCATTGTCAGGGCGACCCATGCCCATAAAGGTAACACAATTCGCGTAGGATTGATGTTCAGAATAAAATACATCTAAAGCACGACTTCCTTGGGCCAGGAGTAACTTTCCTTCCGATTTGTATGCCTTTAGCTGATAATCTCGAAAAATTGGAACGGCAACAATTGATAAAATGGAAATAATCAACATCGTGGTGATTAGTTCAATAAGGGTTAATCCTTTATGGTTAAAGTTCATGACTATTTTGATGTTCAAACTTAGGAGTAAAAAAACCAAGTTCTTTGGCCTGTTTAACCAGGGGGCGGGGATCAGTCTTTAAGAGACTAAAAACTTGCTCCCATGTTTCGGCCACAAAATAAAGTGGTTGCATGATATCGATACGGTATGGGGTCCGTAAACAAGTCAATGCTTCGAGTGTTTGATACTCTGGTGTAGAGCTTTCGAGCGAGTAAACGGTTTCCCCAATACTTGAAAGGATACCGCCACCATAAACACGAATTCCATTTTTTGTTTTCATTAAACCAAATTCAATGGTGAACCAGAAAAGACGAAAAAGAACTGAGCGATCGGCTTTGGGAGTACTGAGTCCAATTTTTCCAAATGATTCCATAAAATCGGCATAAGGCTTAAGAGTCAGCAGTGGGCAATGGCCAAAAAGTTCATGGAAAATATCAGGCTCTTGTAAATAATCTAACTCTTCACGGGTGCGAATGAAGCTGGCCATGGGAAAAATTTTATTTGCCAACAGCTCAAAAAATTCTTCGGCCGGAATAATCGCTTCTACCGGTTTCACTGACCAGCCAGAGATGCTTTTTAAAACTTTATTGATTTCTTGATAGTCTGGAATATGATTCGCACTAAACTTTAGAATTTTTACGCCTTCGATAAACTCATCTACCGCACGATTTTTAACGATCTCTAGTTGGCGATTGAAAAGAATTTTCCAAGTGCCATGCTCTTCATCGGTATAATGAATTCTGCCGAAGGCATCTGGCTTTTTTGCAATGTATTTAGAGGGCATCATCTTGGTTAACGATTCATTGTTGCTCGAATGATTGTTTGTGAACTATCCGGTGCCATGGTGGCAGATTGTAAAGTAAGAACTTCATTCGCAATTTTGGCATCAAAAGTATTGCTATATCCATTACCGCTATATTTTGATTTGATTTCATTGGCGGTAATAGTGCCAATTTTTTGATTATACAAAAATAAATCCTGTCCATTAATATCAAACTGAGCTTTAACACAATCACCTTCCAATGGACCATTGGGGCCGGCACAAACAAACCGGCAAGAATTGAGATCTAACTTTTGTTGATTTTGGTTTATGACTAATTCAAATTTATCGCATTTAAAACTTGCATTTAGGCGATTGGATTTTAACTCGACGGTTCCAGTCCCAATCCATTCTCCGCTAAAATTGGCCCAGGCATTAAACCCTACAGACATAAGCATAATTAAAATTTTTTTCATAAATTTTCCTTTGGTTGGTTATGGAGTGAGCATTTGATGAACATAATTAAATAATTTTTTATTCGCACTGATTCCCAAATAACGTTTAGGATTTTCGTAAAGTGTCCCAGGGCATTCGCCCCCAGCTTCTTCCACAATAATCTTTACGGGAATTAAATCCCAAAGATTAAAAAAGGGATCGACCATGATATCGGCACGTCCAGAGGCGACTAACATGTGGCCATAACAATCACCCCAAGTTCTTTCGCTTTGGCATTCTTTTCGTAATTTTTCAAGCATCAGAGATTGATGATGTTGGCCAAAATATTGTGGAGTTGAATAGAGAAAAAGTGATTGATCTATTTTGGAAGTAGTTGAAACATGGCAGCGGATGTCGCGAGGAAGATGTTGCGAACGCCAAAAGGCCCCTTCATTTTTTTTGGCAAAAAAAGTTTCCTGAAGTGCTGGGAATGAAATCATTCCGGCAATTGGCAAATCTTGCTCCATTAAACCAATCATGCAGCCAAAAAAAGGGACGCCGCGAATAAAGGAGGAGGTGCCATCAATCGGATCGATGGTCCAAGTAAAATGCCCCTTTTGATCTTCCGAGGGAAACTCTTCGCCAATAACTCCATCTTGCGGGTAGGTTTTAGCAATTTTTTGGCGAATAAATTTTTCCACTTGGCGGTCTGCCTCGGTCACAAATGAGCCGTCATTTTTGGTTTCAATCAAAATATTTTTTTGATAATAGCTGAGCACCATTTGTTCGGCTTCATGCATGATTTCTTCTAAAAATGTAAATCGATTTTTCATTTATCTTAAGCCTAGCAAAATCTATTCGTAATTCAAATAAGAGTCTTTTAATTGATAAAAAGCGTAAAGTTCGTCAAAGCTTATAAATTGTTTTTCCAAACCAAAAAAGTCTGAAAATGATTGATAAATAATAGCAGAGTTGGAGTGAGCTTTTTTGATAGACTTTAAGGCCTGCGCTCCTGCTGATTTACTTAATTTCTGTTGGTCTTTTTGAACGAGTGGATGATGTAACACTTTCACACTAGACCAATAATTGAGATTCAAGGCTTGATCAAGTTGACCTTGAATCTCGCTGGACTCTCTTAAGTCCTCTCCTCGCACCACTAAATTTATACCTTGTTGAAAGTCATCGATCAAAGAAACTAGATGATAAGCAGGAATTTCATCTTTTCGCCATAAGATGATAGGGGAGTGCGATAAATTAATTTTAAGATTTGCTCCAGGGGTAAATAAAGGAATTTCATTTTTTAGACAATCACAGAAATGATGAGGATACTTCGTAACACTTTTACGCGAGCAGAGGCAGGAATAAACTAAATTTTTTGGTACTAATATTTTTTGAATAATGTTTTTATATTTTTCAAATCGTAATTGTTGAGAGCAATTCTGTCTAAAATCTTGAGCATTTTGAGGACTAAAATGAGTTTTTGTTTGATAAGAAATTTGTAACCAGTTAAGCGATAAAAATATGTCGTCAATATACTCAGCTCTACATCGAGAGTAATCATGATCATCGATGCGAAGAAACAACTCACCTTTACTCAATTTAACTAAAAGGGCGGTTAAGATAAAGTTAAAAGCATTCCCTAAATGGAGATATCCACTAGGAGTAGGGGCCAGGCGAGATCGGAATGGTTGTTTGGGATCAACTAAGGTTAACCATTGATCAATTTTTTGCATTTTTGTTTCCATTTTAAGGATAACTCACCCCATTTATTAAGGGTTCCTAAACTAATTCCAATCATGGTTAAAAGTGCTCCGGTCAATTGCCATAATGATAAAACTTCATCTAAAAAAAGATAACCTAGTAATGTTGAGCCCAAAGGCTGAATAAGTAAGATAATTCCAGCAACTGAAAGATCAATTTTGGGTAACCATTTGGCAATTAAAGACCAACCTAATACCTGGACAATCGCCGCTAATAAAAACATTTTTAACCATTCTTGGGCATTATTAATGACGACAAATCCTTGATCAAAAAACGTAATCACTAAAGAGATCAGTGATAAACCAATTCCCATGAGAAAATGTTTTTGTATGGTAGTAAACTGTTTCAGCCATACTTCTCCATGTCTTATGGCGTAGATATAGATGGCATAAAGGAGGGCCGAAAGCGAGGCCCAATAAAATCCGGCGGGATCAAAGGAAGCTGTTTCCTGAGTTATTTGCGGAGTTTGCCCCATCAAGATCACCCCTATAAAACTAAGAACTAAACCCGCAATGAAAAATGAATGAATTTTTTGGTTTAAAAATAAAAAACCGATAAGGGTTAAATAAAAAACAGACGTATTTTCGACAATGGTCGCTAATCCAGCTCC
>JBIKWR010000074.1:0-13649 GCA_044356225.1 Bacteriovoracaceae bacterium
CAGGATTGTAACACTCTTAAGAGATTAAATTCAGTTACGCGATCTTGTAAAAACTCCGGAAAAACTGATTTGCCTAAAATTAAATTAGGTAATGATATAAACCCATTATACTTCACAAATTGAAAGAAAAAAAACGCATTAAGCAAGTTTCCTCGATAACAAACCACTGTGGGCACTTGGAAAAGCGCACAAGCAAGAGTTACCGTTCCACTGGCGGCCAAACAGATATCAGCATCAAGCAAAGCTTCGTGCAGTTTTTCGGGTCCATACTCTTGGTCCCAACTAAATTGATTTGATAAAAAGTTAATCGATTTTACGGAACTTGATTTCACAATGCTAGTGTGAATTTTTTTTGATTTTTTTAATGTTTTTATAACGGAAGTAAAAATAGGCAGTAAATAGTTGACTTCAAAGTTTCTACTTCCTGGAAGAATCAGAATACGTAAAACCTGTGATTTTTCAGCTTTGGGTTTTAACTTCAAGAGTGAAGAATATTTCAAAGAAAGAGGATGCTCCACATGTATAACATTTTTAACTCCACGATCGGTAAACCACTTTTTTTCAAAAGATAATAAACAAAACAAAGTGTAAACTCGATTGGCCAATAACTGCCCCCGAAACTCTTTCCAGGCCCAAGCTTGAGGAGCGACATAATAAAAAACCCTCACCCCTAGTTGAGTTAATTTTTGGGCCAATCTAAAATTAAAATCTTGGAAATCAATCAAGATGGCATTCTGACATTTTCTCGTTTTTACTTCATTTAAAATTGAGTGAAAGGCACGATAATAAAAGGGCAGCTTCTTAATCGCTTCTGTCACTCCAAAAGTCGAAAAATCTTTTAAATGATAAAGGATTTTAAATCCTTGAGTCATCATTTCATCCCCACCAACTCCAAAAAAAGTCATTTGAGGATTGCGTGAAACTAATGCCGGAAGAAACGACATACAATGTTCTTCACCCGATTTTTCACCGGCCAAAATAAGACAAGAGGATTGAGTATTTTGAGAAATCTGATCCAAGTCATTCATAACTGATCTTAACTTCTAAATTAGTCTCCAAACTCTCTAAAACTTTAGAAATAAGATGAACGGCTTTTAACCCATCTTGAAATGAGACGATCGCTGGCTTTCCCTCTGATAAACTAGAGAAAAAATGCTGTTGCTCTACCATTAAGTGATCACGTTTTTCATAATTTAATGTTTCTATAAACTCCCCCGAATCCGTCAACCCTTGAGGAGCTACTTGAATTTTATTGTGAAATAAATCCACATAAAGACAACCAACATCGGAGAAAACTTCTAAATCTCTTACTTCTTTAACATGATTTCTTGAGGCCACAACAAAGGCCTGTCTTTGACTTTTAAACTGGAATTGAGAGCTGACAAAATCCCAGTTTTTTGTTCTGATTTTAAAACCTGTAGACCTTACAGAGGTGGGAGTTTCGTTAAACAAATATCCTAACAAATCTAAATCATGAATCATTAAATCTTGAACCACATCGACATCCATCGCCCGACCTTTAAAAGGAGCAAAACGGTTCATGCGAATAAAACAATGACCTTGTAGAAAATTTTGGTATTTTTTAATCAAATCCCAACTTCCATGAAATCTTTCACTATGTCCCACTTGGATAAGACCTTTAAAACTTGGATTTATTTTTTTTAACTGAGCCGCTTGTTGATCATTACTACAGAGAGGCTTTTCACAGAAAATATGCTTTTGATGTTTCATTAAATAAGTAATCAATTCAAAATGAGTCGATGTAGGAGTGACAATAATGGCGGCATCGATCAAATCGATCACTTGTTCAATTGTCGAATAGACTTTTACTTGGGGAAAAAGTTTTTTGGCATTCGCCTGACCTTGAGGATCATTTTCGACAATCCCGACTAAATCGGCGAGCGCATAAGCCTTTTCTGTATGCCATCGACCTAAATGGCCAAATCCAATGACTGCAACTCTGGTTTTAAATTTCATGCATCATCCATTAAGGCAGCATTTTTTTCTTTGCGATTATCAATCAAGGCCAACCCCACTTTACTCGTTGTTACTGACTGATGACAAAATTGCTGAAACTCAACAATGATACGGTTGCATTTTTGTTCTGGGGTTAAAGGAAACTTTTCAATATACTGAGTGAGAGAATATTCACTTTTTTGAATTTGCCCGAAATAATGAGAAAAATTTTTCATTTCCTCTCGAGTAAAGCCATTTCTTTTCATCCCTATGACATTGAGTCCTTTAATTTTTGCTCGTAATCCTAGGGCGGTGGTAAATGGTGGAATATCGCGATCGAGACCTGATTGACCTCCGATATAACAATAACTTCCCACTCGAGTAAACTGGGCCACAGCGGTACTGCCGGCCAAGATCGTTTTGTGACCGATATGAACATGCCCACCCAACTGGACACCATTGACCAAAGTGCAATGATTGGCCAAAACCACATCGTGCCCAATATGAACATAGGCCATTAAAAAACAATGATTACCAATAATGGTTTGGTGATTTTCTTTAGTCGTCGCGCGATGAATGGAAACATATTCACGAATAATATTATGATCACCAATTATGACTTTAGTTGGCTCCTCTTTATAACTCCAATCCTGAGGAGCCGCTCCGATTGAAACAAATGAATAAATTTGATTTTTTTCTCCGATCGTTGTGACTCCATCGATATGAGCAAAAGAGGCAATTTTTGTTTCTGCACCAATCGTAACATCTGGACCAATATGAGTATAAGGGCCAATACTTACCGATGGATGAATTGTGGCATTTTTATGAATAGAGGCCAAAGGTGAGATCAGCGACAAATGAACTCCTAATATTTACATAAGGCCAATAAGTTGGCCTCGGAACATATTTTATTGTCACACAGGATTCGACAATTATAAGTCATCATTGAGCTTCGTGCTTTTTCTGTAACTGTTTCAATGATTAAATGCATACCAGGTTTAATGGGTGTTCTAAATTTAGCTTGATTCACCGTCAACAAGGCGACTTCTAAACTGATGTTCTTTTTCTCTTTAATCAAATCATAAATAGAAAAACAAGCCACTTGCGCCATCATTTCGATTTGAATCACTCCTGGTAAAATGGGATTGCCTGGAAAGTGTCCGGAAAAAATTTCTAATTTTGGATCAACAAAATATTCACCTACCACCGTCATGCCTATGAGATCTTTAACATCAGTTAATGTTTTTGGTGCAGTTTCAGGGTAAATAAATTTTTGAATGCTATCAACAAACAAAAAAGGTGAACGATGGGGTAATATTTTTTTTACTTCAATAGTGTTAAGCAACATCTTTATTTTCCTTCATTGATCATTCTTTTCATTTTTTTCATTAACACTTTTTCTTAAATACGCCACACCTCGCAAAAATTCTTTGAGTGGTCTCGCAGGATGACCGGCGACAATCGATCCATCAGGCCAATCACAATTGACTCCTGATAGTCCTCCCACCTGACACCCTTTGCCCATCTGTATGTGGTCTCCACAACATGAGAATCCACCAAAAACGGTAAAATCTCCAATGATCGAACTTCCCCCGATCGCCACATGTCCACAGAGAATAACACCTTTACCAATTTTACAATTGTGACCAACTTGTACGTTATTATCAATTTTGGTTCCATCACCAATTAAAGTAGCAGTAAATGCACCGGCATCAACGCAAGAGTTGGCACCAATTTCCACCTGATCTCCAATTTTCACGCCACCAAAATGCCATATTTTATGATGTTGACCTTGATCATAATGGTAACCAAATCCATCAGCTCCGATCACCGACCCACTATGGAGCCGACAATAGGAACCAATTTGGACTCGTGGATAGACAGTACAATGAGGATAGATTTGGGTTCCATCTCCGATCACTGCCCGCGCCATGATCGTGGCACGTGGATGAATAAAACAATCTTTACCAATCTCAACACCTTCACCAAGAAAAGCTTCAGCAGAGACAAAGGATCCTTGACCAATTTTTACTGAATTATTTTTGCGTCCATCATTTTGTAAATTGATGGAATCATAAATGATTTGATAAAAAGGGAGTGAAATTTTGGCGATACTCAAGGTGATATTATCCACGACTGCGATACCAGCAAAATATTTTTTCCATTCATCTAAATATTTATATAATTCAACATTTTCATTTAGTTTTATCCAGAAACTGGAAGAAAGAATCAAAACAATTTGCTGCTTGAATTCATTTTTTAAAATGAGTTTATTGGCAATTTTTTGATCTTTAATGAAAAGTAAACTTTGTTCTTTTAATTCATCGGGAGTCGACAAAGTTACTAGATTTATCTTTGAAACTATTCCGTAATCAAAAACTATTTTAAAATCAGCTAGATATCGTGTGAGATCGTCGACTTTCACGATCCCACCCTTTTTTACTTATGTTTGGAATTATAAGAGGCGATGACTTCTTTCGTAATATCGATTTCTTTTTCCGCAAACATAATTCCATCTTGAGGAGATTGAAAGGTAACGGAAATTTTATTTTTCTGTGAAATTTCTTTTACGATTGGAAGCAAGTTATTTTGAATAGGAGTTAACAACTTCTTTTCCATATCCTTAATATTTTTTTGATACTCAAGGACTTTTTGTTGCAACGTAAAGATTTTTTTCTGTAATTGCTCTTCTTCTTTTCTTAAAGCATCTGGCGTGACGACCGAGGACTTTTTTTGTAACCCTTCTTGCTCTAATCGCAACTTATCCTCTTCTTTGCGAATTTCTTCTTTTTTTAAATTAAACTCTTTTTCTAACTGTTCACGAACTTTTTTCCCTTGATTAACGGACATCAGAACTTCTTGGATATTGACTTTGCCGACTATAAAGGCAAAAGCATCTGAAATAAAAACCATATTAAAACAAAAGGCCATGAGGAAAAAATTCATAAACTTTGAAATCATAAAATCTCCTATCAAACAGTGGTTTTATCATACGCTACTTCATCGCCAATAACAAACCTTTTGCCACGGTGAAATAGCTGAGAAAATCAGTCGTTATCTCAGGCCCCTGGTAAATTTTTAGAAAAGCTGACCAATATCAAAATGGAATTGGCTTGAAGCATCTTCTGGTCCGGGATTAATGGGATATCCAAATTCAAATCGCAAAATACCAATGGGAGAAAACCAACGAAAACCAAACCCATAATCATATTTTAAATCGGTACTACCATCTTCTCCGAATTTGTTTTTATAAACATTACCACCGTCCATAAAGACCACCCATTTCAATCCTGCCTCTTTAACCAGTGGATGCTCGATTTCAAGTTGGCCCAAAACCATGAGCAAACCTCTTTCATTAAACTTAAGTTTTTGGCCATTTTCTAATGTTGCTTCTGTTTTGGGGCCAATCGCTTCATTTTCAAATCCGCGTAAATTTCTTGGACCACCTAGGAAAAACTTTTCACTGCGAGGAATTTTTCTATCATCATCGGATTCAAACAAGCGAGCGGCATTGATGCGCGATCTAAAAACAAAATCGCTATAAAAATTCTTATAATAGCGAGCATCCGCTTCTGATCTTATCCATCTTTTGACTCCTCCCAGACCAGTGTATTCCAAAGAAAGGCTGGTAAAGACTCCTTTAGTCGGTTCAAAACGATTATCTCTTTGATCAAAAATTAAACTTCCTTCCACCGATGAAGCAACACCATTTTCAATCTCTGGATCAAGCCTGGGATCAGTGACGCGAGTCAGTTCTGTATCCACAAATTTATATGTGAGAAACAATTTAGTGAAATCAAAAACAGGGTATCCAATTCTGGCATCAAACCCTTTTTTATCGATGGCATAAGATGCACTGGTAGAATCCCTGGTGCTGAAAATATCGCCACCTGCTGTCCATTTTGAGTCAAACAAATAAGGTTCTGTAAAACCCACATTATAAGTTTGAGTTTGATCGGCTAAATTTAATGAAAATGAGAGAGTTTGACCTAAACCTCGAAAGTTATTTTGACTAATCGACGCATTTATAAAACCTTTCGTCGATGTTGAATAACCTGCACCTAAAGTGATTTGGCCGGTGTTTCTTTCTTTAATATTAATTTCCACATCTAAAACATTATCTTTGCCTTTCGGGGTAGTGGTATTAAAAACCACACTGTTTGGTTCAAAAAAACCTAGTCGATTGACGTTTTCTTTTGAACGTCGCATGGCGGAACCCGAATACTTCATACCTTCACGAATCAACAGCTCCCTTCTGACTACCTTATCTCGAGTTTTATTATTTCCTTTGACGTCTATTTTTCCAATGTAAGCCATTTTTCCTTTTTCGAAACTAAACTGAATATCAACTTTGTTTTCGCCGGGAACAATGTTTAACGTTCTTAAGACGTTGGCAAAAGCGTAACCCTCATCTTGATACATTTCAGTCAAGGCCTGGATATCTTTTCGTAAATCTTCTTCGGAATAAATATTGTCGGTTTTTAAAACAATTTTTTCACGCAACTTTTCTTCTGGAAAAAGAATTTCTCCATCAAATTCAATATTATTAACAGTGAATTGTGGACCTTCATTGATCGCAATCGATATAAAAACCCACTTGCGATCTTCGGTAATCGTTATCTCAGGACTGCCCACATAAACTTGGAGATAACCTTTGGTTTTATAAAAATACTTAATTCGTTCCACATCTGTTTGAAAATTAAATTCTTTAAAGCTTCCAGCTCCAGACATCCAGCCCATTAAGGACTCTTCCCTGGTCTCCATAATTTCTTTTAATTCGGTGTCTGAAAAAGCGCGATTTCCTAGGTAAATAACTTTTTTAACTTTTACTTTTTCAAATTCTTTAATATTAAAAATCAGCTCAACATTTTCTTTATTCAGTGGTTTGAGTTGATATGTAATCGCAGCTAAGTAGAAACCTTTTTCTTCATAAAATTTTTGCAAGTCTTTGACATCATTTTTTACTGTATTGATATCTAAGATTGAATATTGTTTAGTTTTGATTTGCTCTTTTAATTCATCGGTATTTAACTCGTCATTACCTTCAATCGTGATGGTGTTCACAATGGGCTTTTCCACCACTACCACCCGTAAAATATTTTTACCTGTTTTTTCTAATTGCTGAACTTCGACTGATTCAAAATATTTCAAACTATAAATTTTTTCAATATCGTTTCTAATTAAATAATTATCGACGACCATGCCTTCGCGAGAACTCATTTTTTGCAGAACCGCCTCTTTTTCAACTTTTTTATTCCCCGTTATTTCAATTTTATCTACGCGAAATAGAATTTTACGAGGGCCGATATCTTTACCTGCGGCCCAAACCAAAGAAAAAGATCCGCTGTTAAGACCGAGATTAAATCCAATAAAGGACAAATAAAAAATTGAGCTAACAACAATGTAGAGAAATCTGATAACTGACCTCGAAACTTTTTATTTGAGTTATTAACTCATTTATTTTTAGTGTCAAAAAATATCAGCAATTAGGCGAACTTACAAAAACATTTTAGTTTTTGATTCTGGACTTTCTCAGAGAATAAAAAAATGAAGCCTAGGGAATAAAATGGCCATCGCGCATTTGACGGACATTTTCAAACTGCGCAGCTATATCGCGATCATGAGTAACTAGAATTAGCGTAGCTTCAAACTCTCGTGCTAACTGACGTATCAAACTGATGACTTTTTGAGAGTTAATACTATCGAGATTGCCAGTTGGCTCATCACAAAGTAAAAGTTCAGGCCTTAAAGATAAGGCCCTAATGATATTCACTCTTTGCTGTTCGCCTCCGGATATTTCATGGGGAAATTTATGCAGCAAGGTAGCGACATCTAAATACTTGGCCATCTCCAATACTCTTTTTTGCACCATCGGAGAAAACTTGCCACCAATCCTGGCGGGCAAAAGAATATTTCCCAGACAATCCAGCGAAGGTAGTAAAAAATGAAATTGAAAAACAAAACCAACAGTCCCATTACGATACTTTGCTAACTGATCGTCGCCCATACTCGATAACTCTTGATGACTGACTTGAATTTTTCCGGTCTCATAACGTTCAAGACCACCCAATAAATATAAAAATGTGGATTTCCCACAGCCTGACATTCCTTGAATCACCATTTGTTCACTTCGCTCTAGTTTAAGACTGAGATTTTGCAACACTTTTTGTTGACCATAATTTTTTGATAAATTTTCCACCTGCAAAAAGCTCATCTTGTTTTTACTCCAAAATAAAAAGGTGAACGCTATAACTGAAATATCTTATACCAGCACTGGATGAGTTTTCTAGTACCGGTTATTCACGCAAACTCTCGTCTTAAACCGGATAGTAAACTTTTACGATTTTGACGATAAAATCCAATCGATGAAATAATTATCATCCATAAAAATGCCAACCCTGATACTAAAACATAATGCCCAGGACTTAATTTTAAATAGAGACTTTCTAAATTATAGATATCTCCTGGCAATTGAAAAAAACTAAAATGCTGTAATGACAAATCAAAAATTTCCACCAACACCACGCTCATTCCCGTTGAGGCCATCCAAATAAAAAACGTCAACACAAACCAAGCGCGATTGAGGTGCCGGCGTTGAGCCCCTAAAGCTTGAAAGAGAAAAATCTCTTGTGATTTTTTTTCACTTAAAAAAATCATAAACGCCAAGACATTGAAGATCGCCACGACGACGATGATTTGCAAGATCAGCAGAATGGTATTTTTTTCAACTTCCACCGCATCAATAATATGCTGAAAATCTTTCCAAAATGGACGAAGACGAAATCCGGCCCCAAGCAAATCACTGGGTGAAGGAAAAAGGGCAATTTGATTTTTAACCTTATCAATATAATCACTAGCACGAACATCTGGTCCGATTCGTGAATGTAAATTAAAAGTGACGATATTAACTTTACCAAAAAGAGACAAAAATTGATCAAGGCGTTTAAGAGGTAAATAAATGAGTCGCATATCATTTTCATAAATGCCATGAGAGACCATCGCTTTGACTTCTAATTGAATGAGCTGGGGCAATGATTGAAATCCTTGATCACCCTGACCGATTGCCAAAGTAATTCTATCTCCCACTTGCACATTTAAAGTTTTGGCCAACTCTTTCCCTAAGGCAACTCCTTCACCCAATTGTTCAACATCAATTTCTAATTTGGCGACAGTCGCAAAATTTTCTGGAATTCCGCGGACCACCACTCCTTTTGATTGTGAATTGGCCACCACAAAGCCTTCACTCTGTACATAAGCTGAATAAAGATCAAATCCATTTTTTTGAAAAATTTCTTGTCGATCTTGATCAAAGTCAAAAAATCCATAGTGATTCGATAAACTCACATCGCCATTTGATTTTTTTAATCCTAACTTTAAGCTTTCTTCAAAACCATCCATTAGACCTATCGTCCCGAGAATAACCGCCATACTAAATGATAAACTCAGGATCACGCCGATAAAAAAACGCAACGATAATCGATTGATAAAAAGTTCTTTAAATATAATTAAAAATAAAGAATTATTCATCTGGAGTTAACTCTTTTCGCGTGGCCCCGGTGGCCTGCCATTCTAAAAAGGCCTGGATAAAATCACTTAAATCTCCATCTAGCACTTTATCCGGCGAACCTGATTCTTGTTTGGTGCGATGATCTTTAACCATTTTGTAAGGATGTAAAACATAAGAACGAATTTGTGAGCCCCATCCAATTTCTTTTTTATTGGATTCTATCTCGCGAGCAATCGCCCGTTTTTCTTCCATCGCTTTTTCAAAAAGCCGAGATTTTAAAACTTTAAAGGCCTGGTCTTTGTTTTGGTGTTGTGAGCGTTGATTCTGACAAGTAACCACAATTCCCGTTGGTAAATGAGTTAATCGCACGGCAGAGTCAGTGGTGTTCACACTTTGACCTCCGGCACCTCCTGAACGATAAACATCTATTTTCACATCATTCGGTTCAATCTTAATTTCAATTTCATCATCCACTTCGGGCGAAACAAAGACCGAGGCAAATGAGGTATGCCTTCTGGCATTGCTATCGAAGGGAGAAATTCTCACCAAACGATGAACTCCGGTTTCTGCTTTTAACAATCCGTAGGCAAATGGCCCATCAACAGTGAAAGTTGCCGATTTAATGCCGGCACTATCGCCATCTTGATAATCCATTAAAGCGGTTTTGAAGCCATTTTTTTCACTGTAGCGAACAATCATGCGATAAATCATTTGTGCCCAGTCACAAGACTCCGTTCCACCTGCACCTGCATTGATAGAAATAATCGCGTTATTGGCATCCACTTCCCCTGATAAAAGTGCTTTTTTTTCTGCTTCTTCTATTTTGGGAGAAATTTGCTCGATGATACTTCTCGCCTCTTGCTCTGATTCCCCATCTCCCTGCAAAGAGTAGTCGTAGAGAATTTCAAATTCTTCCACTAAGATTTTTAATTCAGCATAAACCGCTAAGACTGATTCTAAGGTTGATTTTTCTTTTTGAAGTTTCGAAACTTTATGAGCATCATTCCAAAAGCCATCGAGGGCCTCCATTTCTTTAATTTCTAATACTCGCTGGGACTTTTTCTCAACTTCAAAGCGACCTCCTAATCAATTCTAGTTTTTGTTGAAATTCTAGTAATTGATTTTTGATATCGTCTAAAGTTCCATTAAATGTCATGCCATTTCCTTGTAAACTGTTAAACCCATGAGGTAAGATTAAACTTTTTTCGCCATTTCTCTTCAATTGAAAACATCAGCTTGGCTTCTTTTTGGGATATTTCATGATCATAACCTACGAGATGCAAAAAGCCGTGAAAAAAGAGTGAAAGAAACTCTTCAATGTCTGGAATATTTCTTTCCTTGGCTTGGCGATAGGCAACATCAGCACAAATAAAGATATCACCTAAATTGATCACATGAGGTAAAAATCCATTCCAAAATCTCAGTTGTTCAAACAAGGGAAAGGATAAAACATCTGTCACTTTATTTTTGTTTCGATACCGAGAATTCAAAGTTTGAATTTTTTTCTTTCCACAAAGGGCCAATCGAAATTCTATTTTATGGCCAGGTAATGATTTTAAAATTGGCCTAAGGGAATGATGGCCAATGATGAATTCTTGAAGGGTGGGCAAAATCTCTTTTAAAAGACTTTTGATTTTTTTAAGATCCTTTATTTTCACGATTTTTGGACCTGATAATACCAAATACAAATCGATGGACTCAAAAGAATATTTCACTGATTGCATAAAAACGAGTATATCTTGAAATCAAATGTATGAAAATCATCAACTTCCCCATTTAACGAAACTGATTGAAGTCGTCAGTAAACTGCGAGATCCCATCGGAGGTTGTCCGTGGGACTTAAAGCAGACTCATCAGTCACTTTTAAAATACCTCATCGAAGAAAGTTATGAATTTATCGAAGCCGTTGAAGATCGAGAAGTGACCGCGATGGAAGAAGAATTAGGGGATGTATTTTTACAAGTTTTGTTACACGCCGTTATCGCCGAACAATCGGGTCATTTTAATTTGGAAAGTGTCTGCAAAAGATTGGCGGAAAAACTGATTTTTCGTCATCCTCATGTTTTTGGAGAGACGGTGGTCAAAGACGAACAAGAGGTCGTCAAAAATTGGAATCAGTTAAAACAAATCGAAAAAAACCAACAGGGTTTAAAAGAATCCGAAATTGATAAGAGTTACTTAATGTTGCCTGCACTGATGAGTGCTCAAAAAATTGGCGAAAAAACTCATCAGCTCAAATTTGATTGGGATAATGCCGATCAAATTTTTGAAAAGATCGATGAAGAGTGGCAAGAATTTAAAAATGAAAAACGCCATTTTCAGCAGTTAAAACCTGAAAAAATGAAAGAGGAACTGGGTGATTTTTTATTTACTATTGTGCAATTGAGCCGACATTTAAAAATTGATGCTGAAGACTGTCTAAGACAGGCGAATAAAAAATTTGTTCACCGTTTTCAAAAAATGGAAAATATAATGAAAGATGAAGGCGTGCATTTTGGCGCACTTTCGCAATCAGAACTAGATGTTTTTTGGGATAAAGTTAAGCAACAAGAGAAGAAGGAGTTATGATTCAGTTAAAGCCTGAGTTTATCCAGTTACTTCCAAAGCAGCGTCTGCATCAAATCGATTGCGCGATTATTGCCATTACGGGTGGCATTGCCACTGGCAAGTCTACCGTGACTCAATATTTAAGAACAAAAAATTGCCCGATCATTGATGCTGATCAACTGGTAAAAAAAATCTATCAATTGGAATCGAGTTTTGAATTTATCAAAAAAAATATCCCCCAAGCCATTCAAAATAAAGCCATTCATTTTCCCACGCTGAGAAAAGAGGTTTTTAGCAATCAAACATTAAAAGATATCGTTGAAGGTTTTATTTACCCACAGTTACCTCTCTTTTTTAAACAAGAGTTGAAAAATCTCAATGTGGGCAATGTTGTTTTTTATGATGTGCCACTTTTGTTTGAACGTAAGCTGCAAAAGCTAGTGGATCTCTCTGTTTGTGTTTATTGTCCCCAATCAATACAACGAAATCGATTGATCGAACGCGATAAGATGACATTAGAAGAGGCAAATAAAATTATCGAGCAGCAAACCGATATTGAAGTTAAACGAATGAAGTCACAAGTGGTTTTGTATAATGACCAAAGCTTAGAAAAACTCTATTTAGAAATCGATACTTTTTTGCTTCACTATTTCTTTTGAATTATTCTCAGCTAAATTGAAAACCATTTGGCGTTGGATATTTTTATTTAGATCATATATTTTTTTTAATTCATTCACAAAATCATTCTCTATATTGAGAGACTGTTCATGATTTTTTTTCATTTCATAACTCATCTCTTCCAAATGACTTTGGCGATGGAAAGTCTGATCAATCTCATTTTTAATTTCGTCTTTGGTAATAATGGATTGTTGATTCTCCAGTAAAATATTGGCCTTGGAAAGTTTTACATCAAGAGGCACCATTTCTTTTTGCAAATCATTGACCGTGCGGTCGAGAGATTTAACTTCTGCTTTTAATCCATTTAAGGACATATCAATTTTGGCTTTTTCAACACGATCAGATTTGAGAAAAACTAATGTTTGTTCCAACGATTCGAGGACTTTTCCACGAGCTTCTTCGATAATACTCATTTTATTTTTAAGCTGATCACGCATTTTACCCATTAAATGCAATTGCTCTAAGCTTTCACAAAAATTAGCAACCATCTTCGAAGTTTTTTCTAAAAAAGTGCTATAATCTTTTTGCATTTTTTTAGATTCTTTAATCACGGTCGATGAGTATTGATCAAAATAAAGATTTGTTTCTGATGTTTTTACAATTAACTCTTTCATTCCTGCAAAATGTTTAGTTAGCTTTTGTGAATTTAATCCAATTTGCTCTATCGAACCGGATAAATCTTTAATCATCTGGTTTTTATCTACTAGGACATTTTCTAATTTTTCAATTTCATTCATCAGACCTTGTTTTTGTAAGATAAAAAACTCATTAAATTTTTCAAAATGTTGAAAAAGTTCTAGCTGATCAGCAATTTGAAATCCATTTTTAATTTTTTCAAAATTTTCTTCATCGAAACTATCTCTCATAATGGCGTTTACCGCTTGCACAATCGGATTAATTGTTGTGGTTAACTGATTAGAGATGGTTTCTTGAACGGTTGAAAGATTATAAAAGAAGACCA
>JBIKWR010000223.1:0-3935 GCA_044356225.1 Bacteriovoracaceae bacterium
ATCGAGTTTTTGTATGAATTTTATCTCGACTGTCGAACATTGGCACAAAGAACCCCAGGCCAAGCCGCAATTCCTTGTGTTTGGATGACTAATGTTTCCTCTGGAGAAGTCAAACGTTTTGAACATGTCCAACCAATGAAATGGTGCCAGGCGAATGTCCCTGATGCCTTAACCGACGGTTGCGATCAACTAGACAACTCTCATTTACCGGTAACCAGTGGGACAGTGGGTACCAGCGCTGCCTTATCTGATAGCCGAAATCGTTTTCTCCTGGACTACACCATGGTCAGTGCTTTCAGTATTAAAGGCTCAATCAAACTTAAAAATTTTCAAACGGTGTTATTGCTTAACAATGTAAATCCCGATGGTACACCAAAGCCCATTCTTAACATCGTCTTGTAGACTTTTGTTTCCCAAAACCTAAGCATCTAAAAACCTTTTAATCGATGGTGAGTCGTACATAAAACCGTTAAGTTTTCATAGGTCGTGATACCACCCTTGGCGTATGGGATTTGATGATCCAATTGTAAATACTTAGTTTCATCGCACCCAGGATACTGACAAACATGAGAGTCGCGTTTTAAAACCTGTTGGCGCAAATTTCCTCGTGCCAATCGAGCTGTTGGACTGGATCTTATCTCTTTAACTGGCCTTTCAGTTAAAGAGATAAGCGCACAATCCAAAGCATAGTTTAGAAAATCTTCCATTTGAGTTTTTTACATCAACTTTTTAAGGAGATTTATTTTATCTATCGTTTGATCCGATAATGTGATTGATAAACGTTGAGAATTTTCAGATGTTCTTTGGAGTGATTCCTGTTTTGCGGTGGAGCGACCTGTTAACTCAAATAAACTTTTTTCAGATTCAGCGATCGTTTTATTTTTAATCAAATCGAGAGCTATGCGTTTTTTTTCAGTAGTTGCATCTTTCATATGCATTGAGAGCTTTGTCACCGTCGATAAGTTTATTGCACCAGATTCTAGCAGTTTTTTTGCTTCGGGAATTTCTTCCGTAATCTTCAAAGCGCTCCATCGTCTCCAAGCGGCTGATTCACTATATCCAAGTTCCTTGACCATATAGAGCGGTGCTGGTTGAGATTTCCAGTGCCGCTATATATTGTCAAATGGGAGTAACCCATTTTGGCAAAAACTTTGCGCTTAAAATTCAAACGTAATAGTTCTAAAATTTCCGCAAGAGTTTTTCTTTCGAGTTGGGTTAATATTACTAGCTGTTGGTGGATTTCTTGAATATTCATAAAAAGAATTTATCAAAATAAAAGCATTTCGAAAAATGTCAGAAAATCATGAAGTCATTATTTTAATTTAAATCATCAAGAAATATTTTTCCATCAAAAAAAATAAAATAAATATGAAGAACATGACCATAGTGGCCGATCCAAAGGGCCAAGCGATGGGCCTAAGTAAGCAAGTATTCTCGAAAAAAAACGGCTGCAAAATATTTTTTTATAAAAATCTGAATTTGCTTCGAAGTTAAAATAGAAAGAAAGTTGGGCTTAGGGCCCGCTCAGTTTGGCCCTGTGGTTGGGCCACTGGCGGGACCAGCGGAGTGTGGTGGGGAAATTCCTGCTAAAGCACCATTTTTTTTGTTTTTAATTGTTTTGAAAATAGGATTGCTGTTCTAATAACATCCAATTTTTCAGCAGCGTTTTGTAGAAGAATTTGACTCCTTCAAAATCTTCGTCATTGCCTTGAGCGGTTGGTTTCATGAATAACTTTTCATGATCGTCAGGATTTATTGGACTAATCGCCTTAGTTAATTGGCCATTGCCATTTGTTTCGGCAGGACTGACCACATCGAAGAGATTGGTTCCCTGCCCTAATGATTGAGGAGTGTTGAGATTGTCAGTAGAGGTTTTAATTTCGCCGACGATGTTAGCGGCATTGATTTGATTGTATAAAGATGTCGGATTGAGCGGATCTTGCTCGGTTAATGGCAACGTGGCGATGAAACTATTAATTTCATTTTGCGTCCAACGTTGAAAACGAATTCCTTTATACTGATTTCTAAAGGCGCGCACGTAAGCTTCATCAGTGCCCGTCAAATTATTGCTGGTTACTAAATTATTGATTTCTGTGCTGGTCCAGGTATTAACTTTTCCACGCCAATCTTCTTGATACAATCCATTTGGCCCAAAAGTATCTTTTACATAATCAGACGAAGCGGCATTCGCTTGCAGTTTTTGCACCATATGAAATTCGCGATGACCAAACTTCCCATCCACTCCACGGAAAAGTAATGATAAGTCGATGTTATTAAAATTCACGCGCGATAAGGCCTGATTACACAGAGTCGTATCATCAAATGTTGTCATTTTAAAATAGGGATGATCTTCGGTATGGCATTCAATACAGGCACGATAAAAATCAGGCTTGGTTCCCGTGTTGCCAGCAGTTCCTGGAAAAGACTGATTGGCCCAAACGGCATAACCATCATTCGCCGATTTTTCGATTAATCGCACATTAAAAAGAATCGGCTTGATGGTTTTCAAGAAAAGATCTAGATGTTGGCAAACCACACCTTCCATCGGAATGGGAGCATCATCTTCAATGACCGTAGGAGCATCTGTCGTTACTTCTAGTTTTGAAAATGAAAAACTAATATTATCAGTCGCTACCCCCGTTAAGTTTTGCGCCAGCAAAGGCGCGTATGTTAAAATATTTTGACTATTATCCACCACCACATTGACTTTGGTATAAGCGGAATCAGTAAAGGAATAAGCGCCGTTGATTTCCACTTGGATATTTTGTGCACGGATATTGCCATTGGGAGTTTCAAATCGTGGGTTTCTAAACAGCCATGCCTGATTATCAGTTCCAAAGGTTTTGACTTCGATGGAAAAATAAGTATCCGCTAGGCCCACTAAACTTGAAATATCATAACGCAAAATTCGGCGATTAATGTCGCTGATTAGACCCTCATTCACCACATTGAGATTGGGTTTAAAAGCATCGTCTGAAGATAAGGCCACTAAATCAGCACGCATTCCATCTTCTCTTTCGATGACTTCTAAATAATAGATTCCGGGATTGGTGATTCTAAAATAACGATAGTTAGGGTTGGTGGCACTATATCCAAACGTCGTCCAAAACCACTCACTACTTGTTCCTAAATTACTCAAAGGAATACAGCCGGCGACACCATTGCCAGATTGTGCCGGTGGATTCACAAAACCATCGGACTCTTTATAGTAACTGACAATTTGTCCGGCGGAGTTTTTTAAACGCACTTGAAAACTGTCGTCGTTAGGCCCCATAGGTTGAACTTTAGTCCAAAAACGATAATTGCCTGCAGTGCGAATATTGATAGGGTATCTGGCCATCGCCGGTGTTCTTTGCGCTAGTGAAAAATATTTATTATCGGGCGTGCCGATAAAAAAATCATTAAAATTGGCGGTGACGTCACTATTGGCAATCGTAAATGTTTTTCGTAAGGGAATATTTTCGGTAAAACTGTATCGATTATGAACGCCAGCACCATTTTGCAAATTAACAGTAACGTTGGTGGCATCAAAATAATTTTGCGTAAAATTTTGATTGAAGTTGGGATTGTTCATTTCTAAATAAACATAATCAAGTATTTGATCGGGATTGATCCCATCTAATAAAAATGGAAAAGTGTTATCAAATGTTGAATTGGCATTGGCACGAAAAAGCTCAACGGGAATGACCGGTGTACAATTCGCCGGATTGCTCGAGGGACAGAGCGTATGAGTTCGCAGTCCGTCGAGAGCATTGCCGTAAAAGAAAAAACTTAAGTACCTTTCGAATAAGGCCTTATAAATTATTTTATTAATTTGATCCGTGGTTAAAACACTTCTTAAAATATTATTTGAAGCATTATAAAAATTACCATTATACTTTGGAGCGTAAAAATTTAGAGTCATCAATTCATTCATCACATTTTCTGGCAACATG
>JBIKWR010000075.1:0-13502 GCA_044356225.1 Bacteriovoracaceae bacterium
ACCAAAATATTATATTGGGGAAAAGCATTCGTAATTTTTTTATATTCTGGTCCCACGATCCAGGTTAAGTAGAGTGGATCTAAGAAGTCCGTTAAAAAAATATAATAATCAATGTTTAAAGCATTTTTATCACCAAAAGCATTTCTAACTTCTACGTAGGTGGTTAGTGCCTTTGGCCTTAGTCCTTCTGCGAAGGCTTCTTGTGCTAATTTTTTAAACTCATTGTCGATGTTCAATAAAGGATTTTCTAGTGCATAGGGAACTAGATTTTCACTATCTAATATCGCAATTAAAGATCGGTATTTTTCAATAGCAAGGTTGGGATAATCAAATTGGAGTTTAAAGTAATGTTGGATTTGTTTGGGAGTGAGATGAGGGGCCTGCTTTTTAGCATACATTTGCAGGGTTTTTTCAATATTAGCTCGGGTTCCACAAAAATTTTGATAGGCATTGATCAGGGCACTCAGTTTTTCATCTGAACTTTTTTGAGATATTTGAATATCGATAACAGATGAAATTAAATCTCCAAAAGGCTGATCAGTCATTAGACAGGGATACAGGCATGATGTTAAATCAAGAGCACTGTTGAGTACAATCGAATCGGTTGATTCATCTAAACTTAAATCTTCAATGTAATAGAGTAAAAGTTCTTTTAAAATGGCAACTTTCATTTGCTGAGGATCGATTGTAAATTTTCCTTGAATTAAATCATTGATACGCAAAAAGGCCAGTTTCCCATCTTCTATCTCAACTTCGACATAACCGGTGGGAATAAAATAAGTGGATTCATAGTCCTTATTGGCATATCGCTCATCGAGCATTAACTTTAAATGTTCATCAGCGTCTTGATATCGTCTTTTAAGTTCGGCCAATCCTGAGAAACCGGTGATATCTTCGCTAGATACTCCAAACAAAACTGTTTTCCAATCCTCTGGAGTTTGACTATTCATTAAGGTAATCAGTTGTTGGTCATTGGCGGGGTTGAATTTTTGAGTTAGCTGAGAAATTAACTCTCGACTAAGATAGGCATTTTTAAAAATTAATGTAGTGCCGGCTTTTAACTCATCTTGTTTTTTGAAATCAACATAATATTGTTTTCCATCTAAATCGGAAATTTCTCGTTCGCCGATGATTTGATAAAGATCATATTTTTGGTCCCTGGGGAAATTGATGGACACTTTTTTTTGATGAGAGAGATAACGTGAAGGCAAGGAGAGCGCTGTGGTATTTTGGATTGGTATGCGAAATGCTCCCTCTTTGTCTCTTATTACTTCTTGGGCATTGAGAATAAGTGAAGAGGCAATTAAGACCCATGAAAATGCGATGCCGAAGAGAATAATGTTTGAGGGCAATTTCATCCAATTTTATCGGTAATATTGATCATTATTGATAGTAAAATCAAAGCGAAATAAAAGAGTTTATAACCGAGTAAAACTAGGGGGTATTTTCTGCCACTCGATTAGTTGATTGAATCGCCTTTAATTGTAGGTAAAATGAGATGAGAGTTCTGACGATTAATCATAAAGGATTTTTTCCATGGCCGATGAAAAAGTGAACAATGATTTTCAAAGTGAAAAGTCTGGTAGTGAATCGATAGCTGATAAAATGGCTAAAAACGCCACGGCGAATCTTCCGAAACCAGACAAATCAAAAAATCAGCTAGAATTTTTAGCAGACGTTCCCATGAACATATCAGCAGAACTAGGTGCGACAGAACTGACGATTAAAGATTTATTACAATTGAGTGTTTCATCAGTGATTGAGCTAAACAAGCTGGCCGGTGAACCATTGGAGTTTTTGATCAATGGAAGAACGGTAGCACGAGGCGAAGTCATTGTGGTGAATGATAAATATGGCATTCGATTAACGGATATTGTTGGAAGTGAAGATAATAACTCTAAAGTTGATCCTTCAGCGATGATTTAATAATTCATTCATTAACTATTGTTTGGGAATAAATTTCAAGGCAGCGGAGTTAATGCAGTAGCGTTTTCCTGAGGGTGATGATTTTTCATCAAACACATGACCTAAATGGGAGTCCGCTAATTTCGATCGTACTTCTGTTCTCGACATCCCCCATGATCGATCTGTTTTTATCACGATTGAATTTTCATTGATTGGTTTTGTAAAGCTAGGCCAACCAGTTCCCGAGTCATACTTATCTTCCGAACTAAAAAGTGGTTCTCCAGAAACGATATCCACATAGATGCCTGGTTGTTTATTATCCCAATACTCATTTTTAAAAGCGGGTTCTGTGCCATCTTCTTGGGTGACTTTAAATTGCAAAGGAGTGAGATTTCTTTTTAACTCGACAAGGGCGGGTTTGGTAAAATTGGCTTGAGTTGAAACTTGGCCCCAAATTTTTTCTAAAAACTGGTCGCGACCAGAATTAGAGCGATAGTACTTGTAGCGGATGGGATTTTTTTTATAATAATCTTGGTGATAATCATCCGCAGGCCAAAATCTATTGGCCGGTGTAATGTTAACGACGATAGGTTTTTTAAAAATATTTTTGGCAATTAAAGACTTTTTGCTTTTTTCTGCTATCAGTTTTTGTTGATCATTTAAATAGAAAATTTCAGGACGGTATTGACTGCCCTGATCGACAAACTGACCTTGAGAATCTGTAGGATCAATTTGACGCCAAAAAATTTCTAAAAGTTGTTCGTAAGAAATTTTAGTTTCATCAAAAGAAATCTCGACGGCTTCGGTATGACTTGTCTTACCTGCACTGACTTGATCATAACTTGGATTCTTTTCTTTACCGCCGGTAAACCCCGAAATAACAGTATTAACTCCTCCTACCGACTCAAATGGCTTTTCCATACACCAAAAACAACCACCTGCGAAAATCGCTTTTTCAGCTGAGTGGCTGATTTGAGGTAGCAGTAAAATTAAAAACGAAAGTCGAAAAAAAATTTGAATTAAGAAGGTATAAAAAATTAATGGTTTTATAAACAACTCCTTGAGTTCATTGAGTTAATGAATTTAAAACTTAATCAGTTTTCTCTACTATTGAGTGATCGTTGATCAGAATATATTACATTTATATTTTTAGGAAGTACTAAAGTCTTGATTTAAATACCTAAGCTTAGTCTGAGTATTTTGCTTTTAAAATTGACATTAAAATTGTTGAACAAGACAATTTAATCAATCATCAATTGTCGCTTTTTCATGGAGGAAGAAGTGAAAAATCAAGTGGGTAATATTTTACCTATCAATCATTTTACCAATTTAAATATGAGTCATTTTTTTTTAAGAAGGGAGAAAAATTTATGGATTTTTTAATTGAAAGTTTTCATAAGGGTGGAATTTTTATGTATTTCATTCTTCTTTTTACCATCCTGACAGCAGTCTTTATAGTCGAGAGAACGATCGCTTTATATTTTAAATTTAAAGCTCCGGCAGCCGATTTTCGCCAAAATATTTTAAGTTTCATTGCCAAAGGAGATTTTAAATCGGCTCGAGATTATATTGACGTGAGTGGAGCTGAATCAAGTCTGGGAAAAATTACGACGATTGCTTGTCAGCTGAGAAGCTCGGGCGCAGGGGATGAGGCCTTGCAGGCACGTATGGACGAGCAGTTAACTAAAGAAATTTCAGGATATGATAAGCGCACAGGATTTTTAGCAATGTTTGGCAACGTCTCGACTCTTTTTGGTTTATTAGGAACGGTGACAGGATTAATTGGTTCATTTGCTGGTGTGGCCGCTGCTTCACCTGTTGAGCGTGCCAATTTATTATCCAACGGAATTGCAGAAGCGCTCAATACCACTGCCTTTGGTCTGGTGGCAGCGATTCCAGCGTTAGTGGCCTTTGCCATTTTTCAAAGTCGAACTGAGAAAATTGTTTCTGATCTTACTCAGCAAGCTTCGCAAATTTATCATGATTTTCTTTTTTTTACAGAGAGTGGAAGTACGACATTGTTTAGAAATGACAAAAATCAACTTAGTAAAATAAGTGAAATAGAATCAAGTCGAAATTAAGGATAGGCGATCATGATAAAAAAAATGGGATTAGGGGGCAAAAAAGATTTAGATGCTCAACTAAATTTAACGCCATTTATTGATCTGCTCTCGACCTGTGTTTGTTTTCTCTTAATTACCGCCGTATGGATTGATGTCGGCTCGATTGAAATCAAGCAAAGTCATGGAACAGAAGCAGCGGAAACCAAAAAAGAAAGTTATGACCTAGATGTTGTTTTTAATGGACCGATGATCTTGCGCTTAAATTTAAAAAAAGACGGGAAACAAATAAAATCGATCCAAGTGCAATCGACTTCTAAAGAGACAGTGTTGACAGATTTGCAAGCGGCTTTAGAAAATCAAATCTTAATGGTGAAGAATCAAATGATCGAGATCGCCACGACTACTTTGACGCCTAAAAGTAATGTCAGTTATGGCGAAATGATTTCTGTTCTCGATGTTTTGCGAAAAAATAAAATTGTTAACATCGGTATTGTCTCAAACCAAGGGCAGTAAAACAGAATGATGATGGAGTTGAAAATATGATTATTAATCAAAGTGTCATTGCGGCAAATGCTTTTGAAAAACATCTCATCAATCGTCGACGAAAAAAAAGTTGGGGCCTAAAAGCAGCTGGTTTTACCCTGATGCTCACCTCCATGGTGGATATGTTTTCTATGTTGGTAGTTTTTTTGTTACAAACATTTTCGAGCTCACCAGAAATTATGCTGTTAAAGGGTATGGAGTTACCTAATTCCACCACCTCGGCGATAGTCAATGAAGCTCCGGTCTTGGCGATATCAAAAGATGGAAATATCTATTTAGACCAAAAATTAGTGGGGCCCACCACAGGAATTGTTAAAAATCCTGATCAACTTTTGCAAAAGCTCAATCAGATAAAAAGTGATTGGGTAATTTCCCATCATTATCCTTTTACCGGGGAAGTTAATCTACAAGCGGATCGAGAGATTGAAAGCACAACGGTTTCCTTGGTGATGAATATTTTAACCAGCTCTCAGTTTCATTCTATCCAATTGGCGGTCATAGGACGATGAAGATCTATTTTCTTTTTATTTTTTTGTTATACTGGAATTTATTTCCACTTTCTGCGCTCGCTAACGATACTCTTTTTTTAATCCAGGAAATGGAAAAACTCAGAGATGCATTGCCTGGAGATGACCCGGCCCGAGTTGATTTGACGTTAAGATTAGCAGATCTTTATTTTGATGTTTCGATTAAAGATGGTAAAGAGGTCGATCAATTTAATGATTATCGAAACAAAGCATTAAATCTATATCAAATCAGTTTAAAAATTTTAGAGCAAGATAAAAAAAATACATCGTCACACTTTTTGGAGACTAAACAAATAAACATCCAGTTCCAAATGGCACGACTTTTGACGAAGTTACAAAAAGGGCATGAGGCAGAAAAACTCTACTTAGAAGTTTATAAAAATTTATCTACTAATAAAAAAATTCAAGAACAATCAGCACTGGCCTTGGCCGAATGGTTTGATGAACAAGCCGACTTTTCTCAGGCCAAAAACTTCTACGAACAAACTTTGTTTTTTACTGAAGATGGTCATGTAACCAACTATATCTACTATCGTCTGGCATGGCTTTACTACAAAGAAACTCAATTGGCGATGGCGATTGATACCATGATTAAATCCTTATGGCTTCCCGATGGTCAATTGCGTGAAAATTCAGTCACTGATCTGATTCTTTTTTATTCGCAAAAAGAAGATGGAGAAATGGAGGCCTTTAACTCAATCAAATCCATCGCGATAAAATCAAAGAGACCAGAATTACCAAGACAATTAGTTGAAGCATTTTATATCTCGGGCAATCGAAAGGCGGGATCAATCCTCTTGGCCGAACTTAATAAAGATTACCCCAATTTGTATTATGAAGCGCGATTGTTGGAAGAGTTTTATGGTTTTAGAGAGTGGGATAAAGTGGAGTTAGTGTTAAAAGGGATTGAAGAAAAAAAATCCCTGCAGTATTTATCAATTTTAAAAGCAGAAGAGCAAAAAGAAGTTCAGAGCACTCTAAGGCGTTTTGTCATTCAAATCGACGCTGAACGAATAACTGATAAAAAATTAAATCATTTGTTAAAAAGAAGTATCGATGTATATCTGACCTTTTATCCAGAAGACGAATTAAAAAGCAAGATGCGACAAGGTTGGATCGCTAGTGAAGAAGACGATGAAAATAAATTAAATCGACTAACTCAGTGGATAGAGAGTGATAAAAATATATCAGTAGATGAAAAACAGCTTGTAGAATTGCGACAACAGCGTCTGGCTTTGGCGAGTAAGCTTAACCGCTCTGAGGTTATTGTGATCGATGCACTGGCCCTGGCAAAAATAGCAAACAATGATCTTGTTAAACAAGAAGAGTTCAATTATTTAGCAGCAAGGGCCTATTATGAACTTAAAAATTATTCTCAAGCGCTAGAGCTGTTTAATAAAATTCTCAATTTTTCTGATTTGGCATCATCGATTTCGCAGAAAAAAATTCAAGCTCAAAACTTAATGCTCGATATTTATAATCAAGAAAAAAAGTATGATTCAATCATTACTCAAATTAACAACTGGAAAAATTGGATAAAAACCCTCCCAGGAAAAAATTTAAGTAAAGAGCTACTTAAAGAAAATCAATCAATAGATAAAATATTAGTGGAGTCTAAGTTTGCTAAGGCCTTATCAGTGGGGGCATCAAATGAGGGGCTTGAAACTTTTTTTCAATTTTGTTTAGAAGATATAATTGCTGAAAAATCCTGTGAGAACGCCAAAGTTTTGGCGATTCAATTAAAAAACCAGGAGAAGTTAGTTCAATTACTAGAAAAGTTGAATGACCAAGCGGCGTTATTGATCGAGTATGAGCGCATGGGGAAATTTTCAGTAGTGGCCACTATGCTGGAGAAAAACAGTCTCAAAACATCTCTGGATTATTCTCAGTATTTAAAAATGGCCTTATTTTTTGAATTAGATGGCGATTTTGCTGGGCGCGATAGAGTCCTGCTTAAAATGACGAGTCAGTTAAATCGTGAGAAATCCATGCCCGTGGAATTAGAAGATGCCATTTTTCTCACATTACTCGAATCGAAGTTGATAGAAACTAAAACTTTATTTTTACCTTGGTCCACAAATAACAAAATAAAAATAGCCACGATTTTAGAAAGCGTAAAAAGTAGTGAAGTGACCTCGAAACTTTTATTAGCTCAAAAATCATCTCAAGGTTCAATTTGGTCAACATTAGTTTTACGTGAGTTACAAAAAGAATTAAAGGGCGTCGATGCCATAAAATTTTATGGGCATAAAAGCAAATCTTTATTTCAAAAACGTACCAAAGCGTTAGAAGCTTTTTCTGGCAATGCCAAGCCTTATCTAGAAGGAGCAGATCTTGAAACTAGGATTTACATACTCCATATGTTGAAGTTGGCCTATAAAAACGTCGCCAATGAAATATTAAATACTCCTGTTCCAGAGGGATTAGACGAAGCCACTATGACTGAAGTGGCGACCAAAATTTCGCAATTAGCAGAACCATTTGATATCGCCCATGAAAATTATGAAAAACTCTTAAGTGTGCAGTTGTCAGAAATAAAAGATCAAGAGCAATCAAACAAAATGGCGGACAATTTATCCAAAGTAGAAAACGATCAAATCGCCTATCATTCTTTGATCGAAAATAAAAAATTAGAACAATCTTTGTTAAGTACCAAAGAGAATCTGGAAATCTCCCAGCTTAAAAAACAATTGGCACATGATCCTGATGATGACCAAGTCCTCAAAAAACTTAAGCACGCTTATAGTGCGGCCAATAATGCTCGAGCGGCAGCTTATTTCGCTGGAAGACTGGCGAATGAGTCACAAGGGAAAGTATAATGAAAAGTTATTTTAAAATATTCACTTTAAATTTGGGATTAGTGATCATCCTAAGCTTATCTCAACTAACTTTCGCCGCAGAAGCAGAAAAAATTAAATATCGTGAAACCGGTCGAATTGATTTTGAATCAATTTTAGTCGAAGGAGAAAAGAAAAAACCGGAAATGGCGGTGGTGACCGGCAACGTCGGTGAAAAAGATGAGGGGGTCATGATCATGAGAAGTGATTTTAATGAATCTATCGCCGCGGAGTTAGGGGTATCAATCGTAGGAGAAAATGAGTAATGATTGCCATCCAGTCGACTAAAGGACAAATTGTAAAAATATTCCAACAGATAGGCGATGATGAATTTGGTTTTCATCGGCACTTTGGTTTTATTAGTAAAATCCAGGCGAGGGAAAGAGCGCAGAGTAAAAAACGTCAGCATATGGACCATTGGTCAAAAAATAATCCTCACCAGTGGGTTTGCCAATTTAAAATAAAAGTAAATAAAGATAAGCTCCAGCTTAGTGATCTTAAAAACTGTCAAATACAAATTGAAAAAAATGGCGAAACGCTTTCTACTCCGGTAGGAGAGTTTAAATTTTACCAACATGCTCCAAATGCCATTTTGTCCGAGGCCTCATCTACCAATATTATTAATAGAAAAGATCATTCTGATCATTTTATAAAAATGGTTATTGGCGTTTTAGTAGCAGCAATGATTGTGATCGCTCTGCTTTTACGACCAGTCACCGAGATAGAAAATGGAGAACCTGTTATAGAGCCGATTACCGTCAATATCATCAAAGATGTTCGCACTGTAAAAGTAGAACAAATCACCAATCCTCAACTAGAAATTAAACCTTTGAGTCCCAGTGAAGTTTCAAAAAGAGCAGTCCAAAATAATTTAGGTTTTTTAGGAATGGTGGGTTCAAGTGAATTAAAAAACGTAGTGGGTGGAGTTCCTCAGCAGTTAAAACAGGCCACCGCTGGAGCTGGAGCGGGTGGAGATGCTGGCAGTGGTGGTGAGCTGCTCACTGGCCTGGGCAAGGGGCTGAAAAAAACCACTGTTGGAAATACTGGTGTTCAAGGTTTAGGAGGGATCGGCACAAAAGGGGCCGGTGGAGGACTGGGCGGATACGGTAATACACTGGTGGCCTCAGGGGAAGGCAAGGGTATTTCGGCCATAGCGGTCTCAAGTAGCGAAATGATTTTAGATGGTGGAATAAGTCGTTATGCCATCAACGCCACGATTGCCAAATACCTCAATCAAGTTAGGCGTTGTTATGAAGACGAATTAAAAAATATTTCTGATTTGCAAGGGACAGTGGAGATGAGTTTTCAAATTAATGCTTTAGGGAAACTTAATTATTCTCAAATTAGTCAGACCACTTTAAATAATAAAACTGTTGAAACATGTATTTCCAATCGCATGATGAACTGGCAATTTCCTAAACCCAAAGGTGGAGTCAACGTAGATGTAAAATATCCTTTTATGTTAAGACCGGTAGGTAACCAATGAAAAAAAAATTTAATTTGATTTATTCGTTTATTTTTTTCTTAATCTTAATTAGTTGTGAACAAGATCCTTATCCAGAAGATGGCCAACTAGATTCCAAAGGTAAGATAGAGCAAAAAATCGTCGAGCCACCTTTGTCACTATCAGTTGAAGATGTGATGGCGTTTGAAGAAAATAGACCAGGTATTTACCTGATTCGTGGGGCCGTTAAGTCACCGGGAAAAGCACTGATTACGATAGATGATCTCCCGCAAGGAGCAGAATTTAATTCAGATAATTTTGAGTTAACTTGGAAGCCAGGATTTAAGGCGGGAAATGATCCGCTTGATCCAAGTATTAAAAGTCGAATTTATCCCATTACCGTTTGGTTAAGAAGTAGTCTTGATCCCGTTCGAGCTTTGAGAAAAACGGTTAGTCTTATGGTTAGTGACGTGGCCCAAGAAATAAAAATAAATACACCAGCGGTGGTTTCAGTCAAGGAAGGTCAAAATTTATCACAAGAAATCACCATCAATGATCTCGATTATCCCAATGGTCCATTTCGCGTCTATGCAACAGACTATCCGGCCAATTTAAAATTAGTCAAACTAACAAATACTAATTATCGATTAGAATTTAGTCCTGACTTTCAACACGTTTTGATCAATAAACAATTTTCCGATGTCATCTCTTATAAGGGAAAAATTTCTGTTTCTAATCCGGCCAATCACTTTAAAGAAATTAGCACTGAATTGCGTGTTCAAGATGAACGAATTCCCTCCAAGATTGTTCTTCCACCAGAAATTATTGGTGGGCTCGATATTAATTTCCAAGTGGTTGCCTACGATCTCAACAAAGAAAGAGCGCCGATAGTGCATATGATGTCGGGGGATCCTGGGTATGGGAAATTTCAATTTTCCGAGGTGAAAAATGAAGAAAATCAATCTACTGTTTTCAATGTAGAATGGCGAGATATTCCCCCAGGTTTTAATGGTCAAGAATTTAATCTGAGTTTTCGATCTTGTGTTTTAAACTCATCAGGATCTAATTCACTTTGCACCTTCGCCAATAACAAAGTTCGTATTCAAATAAAAGATCGTGCACCACCAAAGATTGATCGCTTGGCCTGGCCGGCCGGTGAAATGATCTACTTAGGTTATAACGAATTGGTTAATCGAAAAATCGTGGTTCGTGATGGAGAGGGTTCATTAGTTATTCCTAAGGTTGAAATTTTCCCAGAGTCGATCCGACCTAATGTAATCTGGGCCAATGATCAAATAAGAATGAAGTTTGATCGGCCAGGTGTTTTTCAGTTTAATTTAGTCGCCACAACTCCTTATTTTACTTCCGCCTCGCAAAGTTTTTTAGTGGAAGTCTTTCCCCAAGAGCGAAACAAAACATTACTTTTTGCTGATTCAACTCGCGATCCTGAAGTTTTGTTTTATCGCAGTACATTTAAAAATATGGATTTAATGAATCCCGCTATTCAAGAAGTGGATAATCGCGCCTTGGCCTTTCGTGACATGATCGTCATCAGTAGTAGCATCTTAATGGATCCACAATCAGAAAGAGAAGTGATGACGGCGATTGAGAAAATTAAAAATGTGGTTGTTGCTTCACCTCTGATTAATCAATTGCCGAAGAGGTTTCTCGATCAATTAAAAAATGAATATGGCTTACTGCCTCTGGGTCGTTATAGCGAATTACCTAATATGCCACCGATTGCTGATATGCAAATGGCAAAAACCAGTCATTTTGTTAATAATCAAAAACCCATTTATTTAAAATTAAATTCCTCCTCCGAATCTTATGATCCCATGATTTTTAATGGTGGACTGTATGAGCCAACTAAAATTTGTAAAGGAGTTTTAGGTCTTACTCCTGATGGCAATAATCCTTTTGTCATCGGAGCTGTTTGTAAACGTACGGGAGGAGGAAAAATTTCATTGCTGGGAACAGAATGGTCAGATTTAAAAGTTGAAAAAATTGATGAACTCATTCCTGTGTCTTGGTTTAATACGATGATTAATGGAAATTTCCGAGGTGAAGAATGAAAATCCTAACTATAATTCTCTTGGCACTTTCTTGGACAGTTTATGCCCAAGAAGTTTCAGACTTAGAAAAAAAACTAGAATTACTGAATTTACCCGATGAAAAAGTCATGCCCTTAGTCAGTCAGGACAAGCTTTATATTATCAACACGCGATACTCAAGCCTGGTTAATCGTCATGAAATTTCGCTTATGGGTGCCACCAATTTTATGGCCGATAGTCATCTTTCAACTCAGCAAGCAGCTGCGACTTATCGATATCATTTAAATAGTCGATTTTCATTTGGTTTAAGATATACCAGGTACAGTAATAAATTAAATAGTGCTGGAGAAAAACTTTTTGCCAATCAACAAATTCTTCCCGATACGGATTTTGCCTTAAATGGCCAAGAGGCCTTTGTTACCTTCAATACATTCTATGGAAAAATTCGATTAACTTCTGAGCGTGTCAGTTATTTTGATCAGTATATTTCCTTAGGTGCGGGTCAAGTAGAACTAGCATCAGGCAAAACAAATTTGGCGATTGCGGATGTAGGATTTGCCCTTTGGATTGGCAAGCATATGAGTGCACGCGTGGGTTTTAAAAATGAATTTTATCAACAAATCCAAGTCTCAGGTGAAGAAAATATTCACAATGGGTTAGGGTATCTGGAGTTTGGATATCTTTTTGGAACTGGTAAAGTCTTATGAGATATTTTGTTCTCATTTTTATTTTCTACGGATTTATGTCTACAGGTTGGGGCAATACATCTATCCTTCTTAAACAAACGGGAGCTGATCTTAATTTGACTCCAGAAATCACGCTGCAAAATTCGATAAAACTCGATGACCCATTTTTGATTCAATTGTATGCAAGTTATTCAGTTCTTAACTCCAGCGATGAAAAGTTTAATTTATGGATCCAAAAAATATTTTTTAAAAAATACCTCGAAGCTCTGAAAGAAATTAAAGATTTCAAAGAAGAAAAGGTGGCCATGATAGTTTCTGCTAGTGAATTGTATTTACTCTATAAGCTTGAGTACTTTCATAATTTTTTTGCCAAGTGGGTTGAACTTGTAGAGACTAAAGACTTTCTTAACTCGCCATTAGCAGTTTCCCTTGATCTAGTGATTGCCGCCAATCTGAATGAAGTTCTTACTAAGGCGAGCATTATCATGACCCCTGAGTTAGAAAAGATTTTACTCAAGATTAAAGATCATCCTGCCAAAGTTAATATAACCTTGCAGGCGTTAAATGCCATTGGCAAAGGTGAAGAATCTGTCCATTGGTTAGGTGTTGTTGGTCACCAGCATCCATTCACCTTAGCTTTGGCGCAGTCTGCAGTTCTTTACTTTGCCCAGAAAAATATGTTGGGAGCTTCGGGTAAAATTCTTAAAACGTACTGGGAGCCTCATATCCGATTAACAGAGGGTGAATATAATGCGGAAGATTTGGCCTATTATTTTTTAACAATGGCCAGGTTGCTCTATCAGGCGCAAGCTTATGCTGAATCACAAAAATACTTTCAGTTAATACCCAAATCATCAAAACATTTTCTGACAGCAAGATCAGAGTTAATGTGGGTTTTACTTAAGCAGAAAAATTATTCAGAGGCCAAAGGTGAATTAGCGACATTAGAGATGGATCTTTTTGAAAATAAATTTATGCCGGAAGTTTTTTTAGTATCGACCATGGTGAATATTTTGACTTGTCAGTTCCCGCTCGCCAAAACCTCGATTGATTTTTTTATCAGTCACCATAAAAAATGGCTTAAGAAAATTGAAGAAAATATTTTAAGTTCAAATGCCTCCCCTTTTATCGTTAATCCGATCATCAACAATATCAATCTTGCATTAAGTTCACTTTATCGAGAAAAAAGTAAACTTGAAAATCATCATGAGCTTCAAAGTTATCTCAGCTTGGTTGAAAATAAACTAATAACCACAAATGATGATTATCAAAGAAAAGTAAAAGAACAATGGATCAGTCAAAAAAAGTTGTTAGAAAAATCTATTTATAAAATGAGTTTTGCCCGCATAGAAATGCTCAGTCGAATGCGGCAATTGACGATGCCCAACCATACCCTTGATAAAAATTCAGAAGGTCAGTATAAATCGGCAACGGCCTTAAGAAATC
>JBIKWR010000224.1:0-3896 GCA_044356225.1 Bacteriovoracaceae bacterium
GCTTTAATGTAAAATCTGATGGATTGGCAGCCGCTGGTTACGATTCCGCCATGGTTTTGTTTGAGGCGATGAAAAAAGCCAAAAGTTTAAGTGGTCCAGATTTAAGAGAGGCGATTGCCGCAACTTCAAATCATATGGGAGTGACTGGTAATATTACGATCGATGCCAATCGCGATGCTACAAAATCAGCGGTGGTGTTAAAAGTTGTCGATAATAATTATCGTTTTGTTGAAGTGGTGAATCCTTAACATTTTGTGATTGAATTTCTCCAACATACCATTAATGGCCTAGCACTTGGGAGCATTTATGCTCTCATAGCGCTGGGCTACACTATGGTCTTTGGTGTTCTCCAGTTGATCAATTTCGCTCATGGTGATTTTTTTATGATCGGCGGATTTGTAGGATTTTATGCAATTCGTTGGATGCAATTAGCGCAAAAGGCCCCCAGTCTTTTAATGGCCCTGGTGGTTATTTTAATAGCGATGATCGGTAGTGCTTTGCTCGGATTACTAGTAGAAAGATTGGCCTATCGTCCTTTAAGAAAAGCTCCCCGGATCAATATTCTGATTACCGCGATTGGTGTTTCTCTGCTGTTGGAATATGGTGGACAGTTGATTTTTGGCGCCAGTCCGCAATTCTTTCCTACTATTCTTCCCAAAACTGCCTTTCAAATGCCTGGTGGATTGGTGCTTGATTCGAATCAAGTGGTGATCTTTTCGGTCTCCATTATCTTGATGGCAATTTTACAATTTTTAGTTTTTAAAACTCAGTTTGGTCGCAGTATGCGGGCGATTAGTCACGATATCGATACCTGTAAAACTATTGGCATTAACGTCAATCAAGTTATTATGATCACTTTTTTAATCAGCAGTTCTTTAGCAGGTGCTGCAGGAGTGATGTATGGAATTACCTATCCCAAGATTGATCCCTTGATGGGTTTGCTGCCTGGGCTCAAGGCCTTTGTGGCGGCAGTGCTAGGGGGAATAGGCAATATTACAGGGGCTTTAATCGGAGCGGCGATTTTAGGTTTAAGTGAAACTTATGTCGCCGGTTATATTAGCAGCACTTATAGAGACGCTTTGGCCTTTGTTATTTTGATTTTGGTTTTATTATTTAGACCATCTGGCATATTAGGACAAAAGCGGATTGAGAAAGTATGAAAAATCGCACCGTGCTTTTGTTAGTCAGTTTTTTTATTTTAGGTATCATTTTAAATTTTATTTTGAATGGCAGTTTTCTAACTTTTGATTTAAATGCTCTTTTATTTTCTCGACCTGATCGTTTTACCGGGTTGATGAGCCCCTACTATTATTCAATTTTAGTTTTATTGGGGATTCATATAATTTTATCGACTTCGCTCGCTTTAACCAATGGATTCACCGGTCTATTTACTATGGGCCATGCCGGATTTATGGCGATTGGTGCCTATGTTAGTGCCTATGTGGTTTCCCAGTATTTTCCGAATTCAGCACCATTGATCCAAATGGTCGTGGGCTTTTCGTTAGGGAGTTTGATCGCCGCCTTTTCTGGTTTTTTAATTGGCATATCTTGCCTGCGATTAACGGGGGATTATTTAGGCATGGTGACTTTGGGATTTTCCGAAATTATTCGAATAGTCCTACTCAATCTCGATGTGGTTGGTGGTGCCAGAGGCATGACGGATATACCGAAATTTATGAATTTGGGGTTGGTGGGATTTTTTACGTTAGCGGTTATTTTGATTATTAAACGAATTCGCGATTCGCGATTTGGTCGAGCGATGTTAGCGGTGAAAGAAAATGAGATGGCCGCCAATATGATGGGCATCAATCCACTTTCAATAAAAATTCGCGCCTTTGTTTTAAGTTCATTATTTGCCGGATTAGCGGGTGCTTGTTTTGCTCATTCGGAAGGTTATCTCAGCACGCAAACTTTTACCTTTGTGAAGAGTTTTGAAATTATTGCCATGAATGTGATTGGGGGGTTAGGAAGTTTATCTGGAGCGATTTTAGGTGGGGCGATCCTGTCAATTTTACCGGAAGGCCTCAGAAAGCTGCAAGATTTTACCGGCATTGATTTGCGCATGGTGATTTATGCGCTGACGATGATTTTGATTATGATTTTAAGACCGAAAGGATTGTTAGGCACGAAGGAGTGGAAATGGCTCTCCTCGAACTAAAAAATATGTCGCTTTTTTTTGGCGGAGTGAAGGCCAACCAAAATATTAGTTTTTCACTGGAGCCAGGGAAACTCTATGGTTTAATTGGACCTAACGGAGCAGGGAAATCCACCATTTTTAATGTCATCACAGGAATTTATCGACCGACCCAAGGGGATGTCTTTTTTCAAGGCGATTCATTAGTTGGGCTTTCTCCTTTTGAAATAGCTAAAAAAGGAATTGGTCGTACTTTCCAAAATATCCGATTATTTAAACAACTCACAGTGGAAGAAAATGTGATGACCGCCTTTTTTTCAAAAAGTCAGGTTTCATTTTTAAGTGAAGTTTTATGTCTTCCGGAAGCGATTGCCGAAAAAAATGAATTCAGAAAACAGGCCAACGAACTTTTACAGATTATGGGATTGGAAGAGTTCTCCAAAGAATTGGCGGGCAATTTACCTTATGGAATGCAACGTAAATTAGAAATGGCGAGAGCGCTTGGACTTTCACCAAAGCTGCTCATTTTAGATGAACCAGCAGCGGGTCTAAATCCTGCTGAAACTCAAGAATTGACCAAACTGATTCAAGTTTTACAACAATCGCGAAATATCACGGTCTTGTTGATTGAACACGATATGCGTTTGGTGATGCAAATTTGCGAATCTATTTTTGTCCTCGATCACGGTGAACTCATTGCTGCAGGGGAACCTTCCAAAATTCAAAATGATCCTAAAGTGATTACCGCTTATTTAGGAGTCGATGAATGAGTGAGTTGATGGACTTAGAGGTTTCAGAGTTATCCGTTAACTATGGAAATGTTAAAGCGCTAAAAAATATTTCGTTTAAAGTTCCCCAAGGAAAAATTATTTCATTAATCGGAGCGAATGGAGCTGGTAAGACGACCACTCTGAAGGCGCTATCGGGACTGGTTGAAAAAAAAGGAATGATTTTTCTCAAGGGAAAACGAGTTGATCGTTTGCCTTCACACATTATTGTTCAAAGAGGATTAGTCCATTGCCCAGAAGGGCGGGGTATTTTTCCTAATTTAACCGTGATGGAAAATTTGTTGTTAGGGACCTGTGGTAGTGATCAAGCCAAGGCCAATTTTTCTTCGAATTTACAAAAATCTTTTGAATTTTTTCCGAGGTTACAAGAGCGAGTCAAACAACTGGCCGGCACTTTAAGTGGTGGTGAACAACAAATGTTGGCGATAGCTCGAGCGCTGGCGGGAGAACCAAAAGTTCTTTTGTTAGATGAACCAAGTCTTGGTCTAGCGCCACAAATGGTTAAGCTTATTTTTGATATCATCGTAAGAATTAATCATGAAAAGAATGTCACCGTCTTATTAGTCGAGCAAAATGCTAAACAAGCTTTAAAGATTTCTCATTTCGCTTATGTTTTGGAAGCGGGTCTGATCTCTCTTTTTGGTTCTGGAGAAGAACTTTTAGGGAATGATCAAGTGAGAAAAATATATTTGGGTGAGCATTAATTTTTTTACTGCTGATTTCAATTTTTTTTTCAATGCTTTCTTAAATCAGTTTGTCATTGCAATCAGACAGATGAAGTCATTATAATTCAGAGCATGAATTCATTGTTAAAAGCTCGAATCGAACATTACCGCTTAAAGTATGAGAAGTTTTTACCCGCATTCTTTTTTTTGGCGGGTGTGATTTTTGATATTTTTACCTTAGGAAGAATCGATGACACGCTCAATATTGTTCAGCAAGCGATTTATTTAATTTTGGGTGTTGGCATCCTT
>JBIKWR010000225.1:0-3850 GCA_044356225.1 Bacteriovoracaceae bacterium
TTTTCCATAGGGATCAGGAGTATCCACAATGGGTTGGAACATATAGTTTTTCAGCATTTCTTGTTGGGGAAAATTTGGCGGAATTTTGCGAAAAGTATCATAGTCATCCCAGCTAAAAATAAAACGCACTTTTTTACCTCGACTTTTAAGTGCTCGGGCGACAAAGTCCACGGTGATCGTTTCGCGAAAATTTCCAAAATGAACCACCCCCGATGGCGTGATACCACTGGCGAGGACGTAGGCATCATTTCCGCTCTTGTCGCCAACTTGCTGAATAATGCGGGCAGCGGTCATGTCGGCCCAGTGAACTAATGATAGTGAATCGGTGTTCATTTGAAATCTCTCGTTTGTTATTTCTCGTTTGTTATCTCATGGTAGGATGGGGACATTTTGTCAATGAAAGGCAATCTATCAGATTTGGCCGAAATTCTAAAGAGACAATCCGCGGGAAATAGCTTCAAGAGCAATTTGACGCAATGATTTCTAAAGCGTACAATTTTACTTATGGCCGCTATTCTAACATTTTTCCTGCGTTTGCTTGTTTTTTATCTCATTTTTCGTTTAATCACTCTGATTGGCGGAAAACTATGGACGCTACTGTCTTCACCATCGAGTAAAAATCACCGCCCATTTGGAAATTTTGAGCGTCGTCACTCGCAAAATTCGAAATCTCAAACATTTAATGCCGAATTTAAAACAATCAAGGATGATTAGGAGTTTTTTATGGCCGAAGATTGGCTGTCTTTTAAAAAAGTGTGTCAAATTTTGGGGGATGAAAAAGTTTTTAGCGAAAAGCTGATCCTCGCCGAAAATGCTCACCAAATTCCGCCGCAGACCCAGAATAAAAATTCTAACCCTTTAAACAAACTCGTCAATCACTGGCAAAAGGCCTGGCAAATGGGTTGGACGATGGAGCAGGCACAATCAATTATTGGTCAGTTTGGATTTTTTAAAAAATTTAACCGGCCAGTGGCTCTGACCGTTTTTACCACCAAAGGTGGAGTTCTCAAATCGACTCTCGCGCTTAATTTGGCACGAGTGGCGGCTTTGCATGGCCAGAAAACCTGTGTGGTTGGTTTAGATATGCAATTAGATATCACCACCGCCTTAGGTTATGAAGATCAGTTTGGACCTATCGGACAAAATGAAAAAATGGCGGATATTTTAAAAAATGTTGATCAAACCAAAGGTTTGTTTGATCTTTTTCAAAATCATGTCCGGCTTGAAGATATTATCTGCCCCACCTCATTCCCTAATCTTTTTTTGATTCCTGAAACACCAGAGTTAGTTCTTTGTAATGAGGGTCTCAGTAATCTTAACCGCCGCGAATACTGGTTAAAAGAGAAAGTGATCGATCAGTTAAAAAAAGAATTTGATGTGGTCATCCTCGACTGCTCACCTAATTGGAACAAGTTAACTACCAATGCTTTGGTTGCTTGTGATTTTTTACTTTCACCGCTTGAATGCAAAATTAATAATTTTCGCAATTTTAAAATCTTTCAGCAATTTTTATCTCAGTTTAAAAGTGAAATGAAACTGGATTTCCCGATCTATTATTTGCCCACGAAGTTTGCTCACAATCGGAAATTAAGTCTTGAGATTAAGGATTGGTATCAACAAAATGTACCTGGATGTTTGTCTTTGGGATTGAGAGAAGGAGTGCATGGCGAAGAAGCGGTGGCCCTTAATTTATCCTTAGTTGAATATCAACCAAACAAGCCCATGGGGATTGAAATGAGGGAGATTTTAACCGAAATTCACCTTTTAATTTCTCAGCATTTTAATCAGATTTCGCACTCGCGAGTTGATTCGATACCGACCAAGGGAACAACTTTTTCTCCTCATTTGATTAACCAGTCTCACCAATCACCAAACCCAGAGAATGTATGGCCATCTCACTAGCTGAAATTCAAAAACGTAAATTAGAAAAGTCGGCCAAGGCCATCACCAATGAATCTAGCTTGGATTCGCCGGTGAACTCCTTGAATACAACTAACAAGGCCACTTTTAATCCCGCCCAATTTATTGAAAAAGAAAAACTCCTCAGTCGGCCGTGGCACGCTGACGATGGCCAAATAACGAAGGTTCGAACCGCCACCGCCAGGGCGGCTTTAATGCGCGCTGAAAAAGTATCCCTGAAGATTGAACAACGACAAACAGTTTGGCAGACAAAGTTGGAAGAACCTGATCAATTCGATTTTCAAAATCCCAAAAAAGGTCTTTGGCAATGGCTGAAGCGAATCGTGCAAAATGATAATGAAATTCGCTAAGCTTAAAAAAATTTGCTAATCTCCCCTCAATTTTGAAATGAGTATGAAGTTTTCTTACTTTGAGAATAAATAATCTATTTTTGAACCGGGAGTTGATTTTATGAAATTATTAATGTTTCTGTTATTTTTCATCATCTTTATTTCTACTACCCAAAACAGTTTTTCTGCCAGTGAAAAATTTGGCAATGAGTTTACGCTTACGAATGTCGAGTCCAATGAGTCGATTAATCAAAAAATATCTCGTGGTGAAAAACATTTTTTATTGACGGGAAAAGTGGAGCAAGTCTGTCAAAAAAAAGGATGTTGGATGAAAGTCAAAACAGATTTTTCTCCCAACAACCAAAGTGAACCGATGAGAGTAACATTTAAAGATTATGGTTTTTTTGTACCGGTGTCGCTGATGGGCAAAAAAGTTTTGATGGAAGGACAGTTAATCGAAAAAGAGGTCAGCGTAAAAGATTTACGTCATTTTGCCAAAGATGCGGGGGCCACTAAAGAAGAGATTAAAAAAATCACCACGGCAAAAAATGAATGGCAATTTGTGGTGGCGGCACTTAAGACAGTCGAAGACGATTCTAAAAACTAATAAAAAAAAGGAACTTTAAAATGAAAAAACAAGTAATCCCCATGTTGTTACTCCTCAGTTTTCTTTCCGCCTGTGCCTTAGTCGAAGAAGTTAAAAATACGGATACTAATGTCAATCTATTCTCTAACGACAACTTCACTCGTCAAGTTCGCGATCGTGGAGATGTGTTGTTGGAGAGAGAAGAAGGTGAGATGAGAGTTATCGTTATGCGAGAGGGCGATGATATTATTAAGTATCATATTTATGATGTGCAAGAAAAAATCGGTTTAGAGTTTACTAATACTCGCACTGAAGAAGTGGCGATCATCAAAACGAAAACCAAAACCTGCTTTCAGTTGGTAAAAAAAGAACATGTTGAAGTTGATTGTATGAAGTTAAAAGAAGACATTGATTTAGAAAAATACTTACCCTAGTGCATGGATAGACAAAAAAGAATTCTTCGTTCCTCGCAAAAAATGCTGTACTTCGGTTTTGGTCAGTGTTTTTTAGTTTTAGGCATTATCGGTATTTTTCTTCCCTTGCTTCCCACCACACCTTTTGTTTTGCTGGCCGCTTGGTGTTTTTCTCGTAGTAGTGAAAAATGGCATCAGTGGTTATTACGCCAAAAAAAATTAGGTCCAATAATTGCTGATTGGGAAAAGTATGGAGTGATTAGATTAAGGCCAAAATTACTGGCGTCTGTTTTGATGGTTTTACTGTTTGGTTACACTTTAATTTTTGTGGATGTTAACCATATTATAAAGATGATAGTTTCTCTTACCGGAGGAGCAATTCTCATTTTTATATGGTCTAGACCAAGTCAACCCAAACGAGGAGTTTTATGAGTACAAAAATTTACGATTTTGAAATCACAAATATTAAAGGTGAATCTTTCCCGCTAAAAAAATACGCGGGGAAATGGTTGTTAATCGTTAATACCGCCAGTGAATGTGGCTTCACTCCGCAGTACAAAGAATTAGAGGAGCTTTATCAAACTCATAAAGATAAATTAGAA
>JBIKWR010000076.1:0-13199 GCA_044356225.1 Bacteriovoracaceae bacterium
CAGCGTTACCACAATTCTTGAACCGGAAGATCCAACTGGATGACCTAAGGCAATCGCTCCTCCATTCACATTCAGAATTTGGGAATTGATTTCTCCTAAAACCTGGCCCATCCCAAACTTTTCACACAAAGTTTTATCTTTCGCCACTTTGATGATCGATAAAACTTGAGCGGCAAAGGCTTCATTGATTTCTATTAAATCCATTTGAGACAAATTGAGTTGGCTTCTTTTTAAAACTCCATCCATCGCTAACAATGGACCCATTCCCATCCGCTTAGGGGATAATCCATGAAAATGATAATTCGTCATTTTGGCGATGGGGTTTAGCTGATATTTTTCAACCGCCTTTTTAGAGCATAGAAGTAGCATCGAACCACCATCGGTGATCGGACAACTATTTCCAACCGTTACAGTACCTGATTTTTTTTCAAAATAAGGTTTTAACTTCGCTAATTTTTCCATCGAACTATCATCTCTGGGACCAATATCTTTTTCTAAATACTGTGCTAGCCCGCGACCAAAATGAAGAGGAACAATCTCTTGAGACCATTTTCCTTCTTTGCCCGCCAAAATAGTTTTTCGATGACTTTCAACGGCATATGCATCTTGAGCTTCTCGATCGATTTCAAATTCACGCGCCAAAAGTTCTGCCGTTTGCCCCATATTTAATCCACAAAAAGGGTCGGTTAATCCTTGTTCAATGGCGATGACGGGAGAAAGATAAGGAAGTCTAAAATTAGTCACTGCTTTAATTTTATCCGACATGGATTTGGCCTTCATTAACTCGAAAAAAAATTCCGTCATCTCTTTACTGTAGATTAAGGGAAACTGAGACATGCTTTCCACTCCACCAGCTAAGACAACGTCAGCTCTGCCGAGTGATATCTTGTCAAAAGCCTGAGATAAGGCCTCTAATCCACTAGCGCAATTTCGATGGACCGAATAAGCGGAGGTTTTTTGATCGAGACCTGCTTCTAGAGCAATCACGCGGGCGATATTCGGGAATTTTGCTGGTGCTCCAGTATTCCCAATAATCACTTCATCGATTTGATCTTCAGAAATTTTAGTTTGTTCGATGAGATGCCTAATTAATCCGGTACCTAGATAAGGAACAGGCATATCTTTTATTTCTCCGCCTGCTTTAACTTGAGGTGTACGTCTGCCATCAACTATAAAAACTTCATTCATGTTCAATCCTTTAAATAAAGTTCATTGTACGGGAGAATTGCGTAATGTTAAAGCAGAGATTAAGAATAAAAAAATTCAAAGAAAAGCGTGGTTTCGACACCCTCTTCTTTGAATTTTAAAAACGAAGTAAATAAGTAATATAACTTTTAAAGCTTAAAAACCTACTACTAAACCACCAGTCAAAGATAAATAATTCGCATCTTCAAGCCTGTTGGATAATCGCTCTAAGAAATTTTGTCCTGGAGCTTGGTAGAAAAATGGATTTGCTCCATTATTATTATTGTTTTGATTATCACTGTTTCCACCAAAACCTTTAGCAAAAGAAAAATCCAAGTTTGCTCCAATGTTTTTAGTGAACATGAAATCAGATCCAACGCTAACGGTTCCTTGCATACTGGTAGAACTATACTCTTGTTGAGCATAAAGATAGTCAAACGCGGCATTATTTTGGGTTTGATTAAAACCATTATTTCCTTGATTGTTGTTATCGTTCGCAAAACCATCGTACTCTAATTTATTTTTATAAACTCCAATCCCAGCTCCTACATAGGGACGTATTCTGTCTGTTAGGATCAAAAATCGTCCTGATAAATCTATGCCGTAACGATCATAATCAATTTCTCGATTCGGTTGCAGGGCCAATCCATTCCCAAATCCATTATTGAATCCATTATTAAATCCGTTATTGAATCCATTAAATATTGGATATTGATTGGTATCGAGCTGTTGAATCGTCGTCTTTGAATAAGTAAATCCTAAACCTAAAGCAAAGTGTTTACCCATCACACCTTCAATTTTAAGACCAGTTAAGATATCAGAGTTAAAATCGATGACATCTCCATCTTTAATCATTTGCATACCACCTCGTGGGGTCAGCAAAAAAACTGAACTTAAATCTTCTTTGGGGGCCACAACAACCGGAGTTTGAACAACTGTTTGCTCTGGTGCAGACTCTCTGACTTCAACTGAATCAGTTCCATTAAATATTTTTTTCAGATCACCTTGTAACGCTCTTTCATGTTTCATTCTGATACCTTCAATTTTAGTATCGATGATGTCGTTGGTGCGGTTTTCAATTTTTTTACGAGTTTTAGAAATATCTTTCTTTTTATAATAGTCACCATCGATATCCAGTTCGTCTGACGAAACAACATCTTCATAATCTTCATCAAATTGCGCCAAAACTGGGCCAGTGGTGATCATGGTGGTGAGGATCGATAACATTAAGATCGATACATGACGTTTTTGGTTGATAAATGCGGACCCATTGAAAGGTTTTAAAAAAAACTGTTTCATACTCATTTTCATTTTCGTTCTCCTAGTCACTCGCTAAAGTTGATACGGTGTAAATGTCGCAATACGTTATGAAGACATTCTAATCATCTTAAATGTAAGAAACAAAAGAAATAATGCGATGCTGTATTTTTTACAATAGAGCAGAAATGAAAAAACATGTGATATCAGCTACTTACGAAGTGTGAAGCGTCTAAAATCTCCACTTAAGTAACCAGGACCTTTGTAGGTTTCTTGCAATTGACAGAGAAATCCGGCATTAGGACAGTCGCCAGAGGCCAGTACAAAGTCAGAAATTGTCTGAAAAGTTTTGGCGGCAATAAGCGTTATAACTAATAGCAGTAATAGATATTCAACACTCGATTGTCCATGGGATTTTTGCATATCTATAGCTTAGTTCAGACTGAAGAAAAAATCAGCAGACACTATAAGCTGGAATTTTTGACCTGTAAGAGAACGCCAAACAGACCCAATGAATGCCCCTCAAAAGGTGATAAAACATGGACATTATTGACGGTTGATTTTTGGCCGTCGCTAGATTTTCCCCAGACTTGGTATTGATTTCTTCGTAAATATTTGGCCCCTTTAAATTTATGAACTAAGTTTTGCCCTAATTTTTTTAAATTAAAATGTTCAATCGGTGCCAACTTAAAATTATCCTCAAAACTTAAATGAGCTATTGGGGGTGGGCCAATAAGAATTTTGCCTTGTTCATCTTGAAATAAATAACAGAGTTTCTCCACTCTTTTCAGAACTGATTCCTCGTGATTATGGACATAATCAAGCTCTCGCCCACTACGATTATGACTAAGACGAGTATAAAGACAGGCCCGAGCGGGATGAGAATTGTTCGCTTTGATCTGGGCATTTTGCAGTGGTGGTGGTTGGCCTTGCCAAAACTCTATATAAGAGTGCACGCTTCCCATATCATCGACCGAGAGGGAAATTATTCTTCGGTATGATTTATCAATAAATTCAAATGGCCAATCAAATGAAAGACCTCGATAGTGCTCATGTTTTGATTTTAAAGTAAATAAATGATCTGGAAACCGATTCCCAATGACCGCAATATGTTTAGCGGCAACAACTCCTTGCAAACTTTTAAGTTCGAGACTTTCCAATTGACGGTTTTCAATCAAAAACTGATCAACTTTATCTTCAAAGACTTCAGCATGTTGTTCCGTTAGGGCCACTTTAAGATCATCAAAAAGTTTTTTGACATGCACTTCAAATCTTTGCCCAATTAATGATAAAACTAAGTGGTAGATTTCAATCAATGAAATTTCATCACTACATTTGTCTTGATAATGACCCTGAAAAAATGTCACCCAATAGCGAAGATGGCCTTCCTCGAGATTAGAATGTTCCAGTTTCCCTTGAGAAAAATTAAAAAATTCATCCCTGATTTTTTCAACCCATTTTTTTATATACGGTGGAACATTTTGTTCAAAAAAAGTTTCATTAAAATTTTCGTAATTATAAAATTTGAAACTTGTTTCTGCTAAGTTGAGATACAATTGGTCAATCTCTTGATTGATCGTTTCAAAACTAATTTCTGCAAACACTTGATCAAAGTGGGGGAAAATTTTTCTTTTGATCTCTAGAATATTTTCGGATGGCATTCCTCCCAAGATGATTTGTCTCGAGTCAAGCATGTAACACTCTTTTATGGGTGTAAGGTATTGGCTTAAATTTTGGAAAGGAAGAATTTGATAAAGCTCTCCAAACTTAATGAGCATCGACATTTCTAATTGACCAATCCATCGCAGAGTCTGAGGATTGAACTGAAAACGATCATCGCCAACAAATGCCACTCGATGTCCATCATTCGCATGTTTGAGTGCTAACAAAACCGCCAAATAATCATGCCCCAAAACTAACTTATGAAAATGATTTGAAAGCAGTTTAGGCAATGCAACCGGAAGATCCAGCGGGCCTTGGTCTAAGAATTGGTCTTGATCAGCGTCTTTACTCATATCCGTTGGTAAATTCATCGATTTCCTTGATTCATGTCAATTTTTATTAAATCATTTTTTATTTGTACAAATATCTTTTCCGCTTTTTGAGTTAATTTTTGGCATAACTCAAAATCATGACCTTTATTGTTTTGATTTTCATCAACTTTTCTCGCTTTTTTAAATAGCTCTACAAAATCAACCAGATTATCGACGATGGTAACATGGCCACCTTCTCCGTGAATATAATCATATTCTGTCGAACGATGCACTTTAGGACCACAATAAACATGCGCTCCGGCCAAATAGGGCTCTAACAATGAATGAACTGATCTGCCATGGCCTCCCCCAACCAAGGCATGCCCAAAAAATGAATAAAGTTCACACAAAATTCCTTTTAGAGACAGATAAAGAAACGGATGATTTAAAACGTCTTCATCTAAGGAAGTAGTCGATTCATCAACTCGAATCCATGGAAGATTCGTTTTGATTTTTAGCTTTTCAAACAAGTCGGAATCAAGAATATGAGGAACCACCACCACCAAAATCTTTTGCTCTTTAATCAAACTGATCATCGGGATAGTCCATAGGTCCAACTCCCAAGGCCAGGCATTCCCAATGATCAGCATTTTTTGTTTGGGAAAATGTTTAAAAATATTGATCAAGGAGGGGTAAAATGAAAAACTCACTAGTTTTTTTTGTGCATCTTTGAGCCGGTTCATGATTTTTATGGTGCGAAAATCAAAGACTTCAAGATGAGGTTTTACTAGTGGGGATTGAGGTCGCCAAGATTGAAACGCTTTGAGATCCATTTCACTGGCAAAATAAATCTGAGAAAAATGTAACATCAGATTTTTATAAAAAATCGCCAGCGGCCACTGGTGTTTATTTTTTAAGGTAGCGCTGAGGAGAACGGTTTTTCCTGGACGAGCAAAAACTAGTGCTAAAATTTGAGGATAAAAATCATATCGACATAAAACTAGCGCAGAAGCGGTAACCCATCGATCCAGCGAGTTCTGCCGCCAATCAACCAGTGGTAAACGCAAAATTGTCACTTGCTTTAAATATAAATCGGCCAAATGCTGAAGTTGGGTCTCGACACTGGGTGAAGAAAAAAGAATTTCCACATTAAAATTTTGCGACAAAAAAGATTCAATTAAATATAACGATTGTTGTAATTCGCCTTCGCTACTAACTTCAAAACAGACATCCGCGACGATCCCTCGATGACGAAAACTTTGAGAAAATGGATCGATGAGGTTCTTTTTTTCAAAAGTTTTGCGCTTTTGAATTTGCGGAAAAACTAAGCTCAATAGTGTGGCCAAAGGTTGCAAAAACCAACGCCAAAAGAAATTGACCATGGCATTGACAATTTTTATCACTGTCGACTCTCGGCCAATAAAGTTGATGAAGGAGCGACCGGATTATCCTTAAGCAACAGATCTATTTCTGATTTTACCTGTTCCACGCTGATACCGGTTAAACAAAAACGTTCTGAGCGAATACAATGACCTTTGCCATTGGTGGTACAAGGACGGCACCAAAGATTTTTAAACAGAGCACGACTTAAAGGCAAATGAGGGTAAAATCCAAACTGTTCTCCCGTCGGTCCTAAAATAAAGAGCGCAGGTGTACCTACCGCTTCCGCCAAATGGGGTATACCTGTATCGTTGCCAATCACCCGGAAGGCATTTTGTGCTAAGACCGCGCTCTCCATCAAGGATGTTTTACCCTGCAAATTAAAAAATCGTTGGGGATACTTTTTTTCTAAAGGCAAAAAGACATCACAAAATGAATCCGCAGGCCCGGCCGTCACTACCAGTTGCCAAGGATGGTAGTCATGATCATCTAATAATATTTCAAACAATGAATAAAAACGATCAACAGGCCACCTTTTTTCTAAAAAACTGGCCGAAGGAACGAATAATAAATATTTTTTAGGCACCAACTTTTGACCCAAGAGATGTTCGCTAAAAAAAACTACACTTTTCTGACTGATCGGCCTGGTGGCGATTAAACTTAACTGCTGATCTTGTGGCCGATCAGCTGGTTTTGAGAGTGGAAAAAACTGATCGAGGTCAAAGATTTTTGACCAATCAATTAAAGTTCTGGCCAAGAGCCACTCACCATAGCGCCCACCAGTAAGAGGGAGGTACTTGCGCCAAAACCCTCCTTGACCACTGAGAAGATCGATTTTAAGAAAACATAACAACCAGCGCTCCCAGGTGCGTTTATCCACTACCAAACGCGGAATCCATAAGTAAAACAAACGTAAAAACCAACTTCTTAAAGTGCTATGCAGATCAATCATTAAGGAGACGGGTCTTTGACGGTGAAGTTGATGAACCATTTTAAACAACTCACTTAACTCTTTAACTTTTTTCCAAGGTCCAAAAGTTTGGGCACTAAACTGCCGACGATTGTAGGCCAAAACTTGGTCAATATAAGGATGATCTTGAACTAAAGGAGCAAACTCTTCAGATGTAAGGAAGGTGATGAACACGGATTCTCCGTATTTTTTTTTTAGCTCACTGGGCAAAGAGCTATTTAAGATAATGTCGCCAAGACTAGAAAAACGTACAACTAAGATATGAAAATGATTCATTTTACCATGCTACCTGGGGAGGCATAATCTGTAACTAGTTGGAATCATCTTAAAATTTAATAACCAAGTAAAAACGACACCTTTCTGAGTTGCATATAGTAGATTTTTAGTCTTTAACTGCTTTAAAATCTGATATTTTCTTACATTTAATTTATCAGACCCTGTAAAATATTTAATCGCATTGAATTGGCCAGGCAAGATGATAAAACCTTACCGCATTGTCATAAAAAAATTATTAAACAAGTTACTTAATAACTGAAAAACGACAAACACATTAGGGAGTCCTCGTCATGAAAAAGTTAAGCAGTTTTTTTGTTGCCCTTTCACTTACCGGAAGTGCTTTAGCACAAACCGCACCAACCTCGACCACGTCGCTAAGAGATCTTTTAAAAAAATCCAAGTTTTCTACTTCTTTGGCCACTTTTACCGAAACCAATCGAGGTGAGAATTCTGACCGTGTTATTGGGACTGCCAATATTTATGACGTAATTGTCGATTATAAAGTTGATGCCAATAACAAGTTCACTCTCTTAGGGGAAGGTACATTATCGACGGATGATGAAGCCGCCGATAGAAACGAAAAGACGACCACATCTTCGATGGATGTGATCGAATTTGCCTGGACTCGAAGTGGAATTTTAACTGAGGCGAATAATGGGATCAATTTTGGGACTAAGTTAACTGCGGGATTATGGCCCAATGATAAAGTTCGCGACAAAGCCAATACTTCTGGTTACGTTCAAGCCAGGGCCTCGGTCTCTAAGTCTTTTTCTGATTGGTATTCTTTAAGCTCACAGTACCGAATTTATCAATACCTTCAAAATGAAAACCAAACCGTCGACAAGTTTGGTGCGCCCAATGGAACGGATGCGATTGGAAGACTCTTAAGACACCGTGTTTATTTAATTCAAGATATTAGCTTATCTAAAAAAGTTGGACTCTCGACAACTCTTAGGTATCAACGAGATATTAATGAGAGAAAAAATCCTGCTGGTGGATCGCGAGATAAAGAAACCTATTTACTTGAACAAGCTGTCTCTTATCAAATCAGTAAAGACTTTAGTGCTGCTTTATATGCTGGAAACACCTATGCCACTTCTCATGACAACGACGGGGGTTTAACTGACGATAGCTGGAGCCGTTCGTGGTATGGTTTAAACCTTAACTTAACGCTTTTTTAGGACCGCCTCAATTCTTAAACCGACTTATTTTGACTTCTATAAAAACCGGCGCAAGCCGGTTTTTTTTTGGCATTTTTTTCCGCTTTTACCCAGCTCTTGAGTTTTATTGATTTTAAGTCGGGTTTCGCCCGATAAATCTTTTGATGACAGGTAAAACTATTAAAGACATTTTGTATGAAAATAAACATCGCTTAAAACCCTTATCCAGCGATGAAATCACCCATAGTCATTATGCTCCTCATGAAATGTTTTATTTTAAAAACGAAGATCAGGAATTAGGCCCTTATTACTTTCAGCATATGCAAGAATTTATGAAGTCGTATCCAGGCTTTCCCTACTCCACGCTGATCCGATCTTTTGATCAAACAGCTTGGATCCCGGCCTATGAAAATGATTTTTTTAGTCGGCGAAAAAAAACGCCAGAAGAAATGGCGGAAAAAAATATTTTCTCGGTCGATGAAAAAACACTTTTTTGGTATTTAGACCATGGACTTAAAAAAGGCCCGATCAATATCCATGAATTACAAAAACGAATTGTAGATAAGGCCAGTCTGTTAACTGATGAAATCAGTCTAGATCAAGGTCGTACTTGGTATCGGGTTTTTCAACTTTCTTCATTTGATCGTCGCCACCGGAATCAACAAAATCCGCATTTGCCCTTTATTCCCCAACAAGGAAAATTTAGCTCCGATCAACAATTAGAAACTCTAACTGCAATTTCCGGTTCTCCAGGACAAATTAAAAATGATGATATCGCGGATTTGGCAGTGGTTGGAAAACTCGATGCTCGATCCATCATCGATGAATCCCAACATCATCAGGAAATCACTTCTCCTTTCCAAGTTGAGGCCAATAACTCTATTTTTTCATTTATGCCATCACTTAAATGGCGACTCTGGGGAACGATCATCACTTCGAGCGTAGCTTTAATTATTACCTTTATTTATTTTTTTAATGATAAAAATAACGCTGGATTTTTTGCTCCAGATGCTCAAAACTCGCAAGATTCACAGGCGAACTTAACAGATGCCCAATCAGATCCTGATCAGCAGTCAAAAAAAGCGATTCGCGCTCTGAGTAAACGCTCTCCTTCGCCATCAAGTAAAACTCCGGTAAGAAACATGCGCGCCAATCGCAACAATGAAAACCTCGAACGGAGTGATGCTCGTCATCGTCCCGACTTTAATCCGCTGGACTCTAGTGATCATGCCAGTGATGAAAACCAAGACTCATTTGCCGATCAAGACAGCGATTCTAGTGATGAAAATGCCGGCGAAGCAGCGATGACCTATCAATGGGATGAAACCCCCGAGTTTTCTGAAAACGAAGAAAAATCTTTGGAAAATGAGTTAAAAACCATCAATCGAAACAACAAAACAGAAGAAAATTATAGTGAACAAGAAAATGAAGAGAATAGCAGCGAAACATCTGATGACACATCCCGTGAAATTGCCAATGAAAATAATTCGGATGTGGAAAGCCAGGCCTTCGAAAGTGAAGATTCCTACTAAATTCAATTCCTCCGGTTGAATCCACAAATTTTTTAAATAAGTCAAAAATTCCAAGTTCTCTACTGCTCAATAGTTCGCTAGAATCAAACAAACTTTTGATAGGAAATATGGCCCTCAAATACTGGCAGGCGCATGTCTCAGTCTTTTCATACATTTACCAATCATCTCTTGCTCTCCATCGAAGGGATTGAAGGAGCTGGTAAAAGTTCGCAAATTGCGGCGATCGAAAAATTTTTGCAAAACAAAGGTTTTACCGTGACGTTATTGCGGGAACCGGGAGGCACTGTTTTTGGAGAAAAATTGCGCCAGGCGATTTTAGAGCAAACAACTCCCCTGCATCCCTTGGCCGAAGCACTCTTGTTTGCCGCCGCCCGAACTCAACTCTTAATGGAAAAGATACTGCCGATTATGAATCAAACCAGTGGAGTTAATGCCAAACCACAGGCCATCATTTGTGATCGATATATCGATAGCTCACTGGCCTACCAAGGCCATGCTCGAGGACTGGGAGTCGAGACGATTTTAAACCTCCATCGTTCATTTCCTTTGTATTATCTTCCCCACCTGACTTTTTATTTAAAAATCTCGCTAGGCACGTCCATGAAGCGATTGTCTTTACGGGGACAAAAAAAAGATTATTTTGAAAAAGAAAAACAGGATTTTTTTGAAAAATTAATTCAAGGCTATGATCACACCTCCACACTTTTTCCCGACAGAATCAAGACGATCGATGCCGAAAAAGAAGAGGCACAAGTATCGCACGATTGCCTTCTGCATTTAACTTCTTGGCTCAAGCAGGCCCGGCCAACAATCTTATGAAAAATACTCTTGCTGAAATTTTATGGCAACAGTTTCAAATGGATCGCTTGGCCAATTTTTACGTGATTCAAAGTTTGCCCTTAGACAATTCCCTAGAACAACTTCAACTTTTTATTAAAAATGTTTTTTCTGATCATCATAAAATGAAATCAAATGTTTTGCGAAAAATGTCCGAGTCCACCGAATCTGTAAAATCAATCGCTCAGCATCCCGATCTGCTAATCATAAAAAAAGAAAAAAAGACCAGTGATTATACCGCCCAAGACTTAAATGAACTTTGGCCATTTATTGAGTATCGCCCCCTCAACTCCCAGAAAAAATTTATAGTCATTCCTCATGCAGAACAGTTAACTGATCACAGCGCAAATAAAATGTTAAAAATATTGGAAGACACTCCTGCCTATGTTTGCTTTTTCCTGATCACTTCTGAAATTGAAAAAATGTTGCCCACGATCATCTCTCGGGCCGTGCGAATCTTGCAAAAAGATGAAGTTTTAGAAAATGTTCAGAAGATATCATTAAGCAATTTTCAGTCATCTCACCAGAGCCTATCACCCGCTGAATGGATTGAGGCCAATTGGCCAACCTTATGGCCAGAAACTTTAAAAGAATTAACCAAAGTTGCCATACTTGATCAAAAAAAGTTTTCTCAACTTTTTTATGAACTTCATAAAAGCGATTATTTTGCTGGATTTATCTCTTGGATTCTAGAATTTCAAATCACTTTTTCCATGAAACAAAATCATCATCATTTTGAAAATTTTCAGCGAATTTTGCAAAGCTGTAGTCAACTCAATCAACATACCTACTATCGAGTCAGTCCATGGCCAGCGTGGACCAAACTCATCCAGCTTTCACATGACTAAGACCGGCACCAAAATCAGCGCTAAAATTGACAAAAAAGTAGTAAGTAATAGACAATGCCCCAAACTCATAGTGGTATCGACATACTTATATTATTAAAAAGGAAAAACCTCAGTGACCTCTCAAAATGATAATAACTTAAATATCTCCGTTGTTAAGGATAACAATCTTGACTTTGAAAACGCTACCGATTCTGAAAATTCCTCAGAAATTTTTAATTATGACCAAGAAAATAATCAGCCAGAAAATGAACCAGAAAACCAAAATGAAAACCAAAATGAAAACCAAAATGAAAACCAAGACGATCGGCCCACCAACGACTCCGGCCCAGAATCCCAATCCCATGGTTCTCCCTCTACGGAAAAATCCAATGGACCTCAATATGAATTAGGTCAAATTTTAAAATTTGTCAGAGTGCGGTTTCCTGGACATGCTCGCAGTTACCAGTTCCTTACCGGTAAAAAAAAATATAGTTACGGCCAAAAAGTGGTGGCAATGAGTGATCGCGGCATGGCAGTAGGCTATATTAATAGTTTTGTCTATGAACTTCCTTATCAAAAACAAATGGATCCAGTGCGTTTTATTTCTAAAGTCGCCACCGATGATGATCGGGTGCAAAGCGATGTCCTGACAGATAAAGAACGAAAAGCAGAAGATTTGTGTGTGAGTTTAGTTAAAAAACATAACCTCGCTATGGATATCACCCACGTGGAGTTAACCCAGTTTGGGAAAAAAGCCGTTTTTTATTTTGTCGCCCCTGAAAGAGTCGATTTTCGCGAACTAGTCAAAGATCTAGTCACTGAATTAAAAATGCGTATTGAACTTCGCCAAATATCTATTCGCGATCGCGCTGCCAGCCTCGGAGGCATTGGTCCTTGTGGTCGTCAACTTTGCTGCTCCAGTTTTCTGACCACTTACGGGAAGGTCAATATCAAGATGGCCAAAAATCAAAATTTAAGTTTAATTCCCACCAGACTCAATGGTCTATGTGGTCAACTTAAGTGCTGCACTCAATATGAAAACGATGTTTATATCGATATTCGCAATCGTCTTCCAGAGGTGGATGATCTAATCCAAACGGTTAACGGGGACCTAGGCAAAGTGCTCAAACTCCATTTACTGATTGAACAATTTGATATGATGACCGATCGAGGGGCGATTAAACGCTACCATGCTTCACAGTTTAAAACTGATCTTAAACCTGCTCCAGAGTGGAATTTCCCAAAAGAGTTTGCCCACATCAGCAATGAGACCTCCACCGTTATTGGTCTAGAAAATCCGGCCGGGCAATTGGCCAAGTTACGAGAAATACAAAATCAAGATCCCAATAGTGGTTTTGGTGAGTACTTCGCTAATGAAGAACCAGAATTTGCCGACTCTGAACCAGAAGACACCGAAGGCGAGTTAGAAGGTGTCGATGAAGAAGATATTGAAGAAGATGAAAACAAAGAAAGTTTTGAAAATCAAAACGTCGTCGATCAAAAAAACCAAGTTTTAACGGCCCGGTCTTCGGCAGCAGAAAACCAAACTCTGCCCTCTTTGGATAGTGTCGACCAGAAAGTTTTGCCAAATAATAAAGAAACTAAGGAATTTAAAGACAAAAACCAACAAAAACGAAATCAATTCCGTGGTAAAAAAAGACGCCGTTAAAATCAAAAACTGGTCCCTTTATCTGTGGGCAATTTGATTTTAATAACGTGTATTTTATTTTTATGTTTGTTTCTCTTCACCGTTAATTTAGTTATTTATCGTTCTCTCAAGTTTTTTTCTTATGCACTTTCGG